>JAHIUL010000232.1 GCA_018817195.1 Candidatus Margulisiibacteriota bacterium | reverse complement strand
TAGCATCGCCGCTCATGCCATAGCCGATTATTTCCGCATAGATTTTGGCCCCACGGGCCTTGGCATGTTCTAGTTCTTCAAGGATGACAATGCCGCTGCCTTCACCCATAACAAAGCCGTTCCTGTTTTTATCAAAAGGCCGGCTGGCGTGCTCAGGATCATCATTATTAGCCGAAAGCGCTCGGGCTGCGCAAAAGCTAGCTACGCCAAGCGGGGTGATAGACGCTTCTGCGCCTCCGGCAATCATGGCTGTTGCCGCGCCGCGTTGAATTAGCTTGTATGCGTCACCAATGCAATTGGTGCTTGTGGCGCAGGCAGTTACCACGCAAGAATTCGGCCCTTTGGCGCCGACCTGAATCGAGACATAGCCAGCGGCCATGTCAGCTATCATGTAAGGTACAGTAAAAGGGCTTAACTTATCAGGACCCTTTGTCTGAAGGTTTTTTGCCTGTTCTTCTAAAAAGCCAATGCCGCCGATGCCGGAGCCTATCAACACTCCGATATCATTAGCGTTATCAGCTGAAATATTATAGTTGGCATCTTTAAGCGCGATCTTGGCTGCAGCCACAGCGTATTGGATAAAAGGAACAAGCCGGCGGGCTTCTTTTTTATCCAAATAATCAGCTGCATTAAAATCTTTTACTTCAGCGGCAATTTTAGTTGGAAAACCAGTTGTGTCAAAATGGCTAATTTTACCAAAACCATTATTGCCTGCTGTCAGGTTTTGCCAGAAGGTTTCTTTGTCATTGCCAATCGGGCAAATTACGCCAATGCCTGTTACTACAACGCGTATCATGCGGGAATCTCCTCCGTTTCTTTAACAAGTTCTTTAACTATCTCTGCCGCGGGTTTAATGCTGCGGTCTTTTATTTTCCAGACGTTTTCTCCGGAAAATACAATGCCGTTATCAATATTGCCCTGCTGCGAGTTTATCAAGGCTTGAATTATGCAGTACTCCAAAGAACAGTTCTTAAGGCAAAAGTCGCAGCCAGCTGGCTTGGGGGCTGATTTACTTAATATTTTTTCAACAAAAGGAGTTTTAATCGCCCGGCCAGGCATGCCCACAGGAGAGCTGATAGTAACAATGTCTTCTTTTTTTGCTTCCTGGTAGCGTTTTTTGTATTCCGGGGCTGCGTTGCACTCTTCTGCCAGGACAAAACGGGTGGCGATTTGCACGCCGTTTGCCCCAAGCTTAAACATTTCTACGATATCTTGGCCTGATGTTATGCCGCCGGCTGCAATGACCGGCAGGTTAGTTGCTTTTCTAATTTCAGGGAGGATTTCCCTGATAGGGCGGTCTGTGCCGAGATGTCCGCCGGCTTCCTTGCCTTCTACCACAATGGCGGCTGCGCCGCAGCGGTCAGAAGTTTTAGCCAGGCGGGCGGAAGAGACAATAGGGACAATGGGGGTATTGTTATCTTGGCCAAACTTGAAAATATCTCGGGAAAAACCAGCCCCGGTAAACACGAGGTCGATTTTTTCCTGAATCGCAGTTTTAACAATCCCCCAAAATTCCCTTGCGGCAAACATTATATTGATGCCAATAATGCCGCCGTTTGCCCGCTCGCGGGCAATTTTTATTTCTGAGCTTAATTCACTAAAGCTCATGCCCGAAGCCCCGATCACGCCAATGCCGCCGGCAGCAGCCACAGCTCCTGCCAGGGCGCCGGTTGATATTCTAATTGCCATGCCGCCTTGGATTATCGGCACTCTGGCAACAAACCTATCTATTTTTAGTTCGGGCAGTTTCATAATTTACTTTTTTGCGTGACTGGTGATATAGCTTATTGTATCACCAATAGTTTTAATTTTTTCCGCGTCTTCATCCGGGATCTCCATGCCAAAAGCTTCTTCCAAAGCCATGACGAGCTCAACGGTGTCTAATGAATCAGCTCCGAGATCATCAACAAAAGATGCTTCGCGGCTTATTTCTGTCTCATTTACCCCCAGCTGTTCCACCACAACCTTTTTTACCTGTTCAAATATTTGGGCTTCATCCATTTTTTATTCACCTCCCTTTTTTATGTGTTCATTAACATGCCGCCGTTAACATTGATTACCTGTCCGGTAATATAATCAGCAGCGGGACTGGCTAAAAACAAAACAGCTTCAGCAATATCCTCTGGCTGGCCCAGTTTGCCCAGCGGAATTTGCTCCAGCATCTTCTTTTTAATATCCTCCGGGATCTTATCCGTCATAGCTGTCTGGATAAACCCCGGGGCAATGGCATTAACTGTAATGCCTCGTGTTGCCAGTTCCCTGGCTAAAGTTTTGGTCAGCCCGATTACGCCTGCCTTTGAAGCAGCATAATTGACCTGGCCAGCATTGCCCATTTCGCCCACTATTGAAGCGATATTGATAATTTTACCTGAGCGCTGCTTCATCATCAAGGGAGCAATTGCTTTGCACAGGTTAAATGTGCCTGTTAGATTAATGTTGATTACCGCGTCCCAGTCTTCTTTTTTCATCCTCAGGAGCAGGGTGTCTTTGGTAATGCCTGCGTTGTTGACTAAAATATCAATTTTGCCATATGGTCCCTTAACAAAATTTGCTACAATCTCTGCTTCGACTTCGGTCAGATTCGCAACATCCATTCTTAGAGGATTTGCCTTGCCTCCAAGGGATTCAATTTCTTCCACTGTTTTTTGGGAGAGTCCATTATTAATATCAGAAACAATAACGAGGGCACCAGCTTTAGCTAGGGTAATAGCAATAGCTTTGCCAATACCCTGGGCTGCGCCTGTTACTAAGGCAGTTTTGTCTGCGAGAATCATGTTTGTCCTCCTTTATCGGTGGTTAGGTGGATGGGTTGATAGGAATTATTCCTAACCACCCAACAACCTATCTACCTATATATCTAAATAGGTTTTTGTATCTATGTTCCGATCAATCTTCTTAATTAACCCAGAAAGTACTTTTCCAGGTCCAACTTCAACAAAATTAGTGATGCCATCAGCAACCATCTTTTTAACAGAATCTTCCCAGAGAACCGGGCTGGTTACTTGTTTAACTAATAAATCTTTAATTTCTGATCCACTGGTTACAGGGTTAGCTGTAACGTTGGCAAACACAGGAATTTGTGCGTCTTTAATTTCAATCTTATCAAGCTCAACTTTTAGTTTGTCAGCTGCTGGCTGCATTAGCGGGCAATGGAATGGG
>JAHIUL010000231.1 GCA_018817195.1 Candidatus Margulisiibacteriota bacterium | reverse complement strand
TTAGCAGAAGAAAACCATAATATTGCGGAATTGCGTTATAACTCTGGTGTGGGCACAAACCTGGAAGTAATTGATGCTCAGGTTGCCTTGACTCAAGCAGGGATTGACCAGTTAACTGCGCAATATGATTTATTATTGGCCAGGGCAAAACTAAATAAAGTTGTGGGCAAGGAAATATATTAGGAGGACCTGTTATGTTTAAAAACAAAAAACTACTCATAGGCATTGGGGTTGTAGTTGTTATTATCCTTGCCTTTGTGATTATCAGAGCAAGGGGACAGAGCTTAGAAGTAAAAGTGGCAAAGGTAGAAAACGGCAATATCCTTTCAACAATTTCTTCCTCCGGTCTTGTAGAAGCCAATACTGTGCAGCTGGGCGCAGCCCAGATGGCGGGCAGGGTTGATTGGGTTGGGGTGGAAGAGGGCCAGCGCGTAACAAAAGAACAGGTACTGGTTAAATTGGACGGCTATGACCAGGCAAAAAGGGAATATCAGCGTTTGAAAACCCTGCATGCCAAGGGCTTTGTCAGCGACCTTGAACTTGAGCGGGCTCAAACAGCCTTAAATAATACTCAAATTGTGGCGCCTTTTGCCGGCATAGTGACGGAAAAAGCTGTGGTCCGTGGTGAGGCAGTTTCTCCAGGCGTGCCGGTTTTGACGGTGGTTGATGTGGATCATCCCTGGGTTGAAATACAAATTGATGAAGTAGATATTGCAGAGGTCAAAATTGGGTATCGGGTAAGATTTACAACAGACGCTTTTGCAGATAAAGAATTTTATGGCCGCATTACTTGGATCAATAAAAAGGCAGAGCTCAAACAGGTTGGCGGCAGGGTAAGGTTTGATGAGGAAGACCTGGTTTTCAGGGCAAAAGTTAAGTTTGAAGACGGCAAGGACGTTTTAAAACCAGGCATGACAGTTTATGCGGAAATAATAACTGGGGAGAAAAAAGATGTGGTGGCTGTTCCGCGAGAAGCGATTACTTTGCGCGCGGGCAAGAGGATTGCTTTTGTAATTAAGAATAACAGAGCCAGGGTTGCGGAAGTTGAACTGGGCATAAAGGACGCAGAAAAAGTAGAGATTATTAGCGGGTTGAGAGTGGGAGAAGTGGTTGCGATTTCCAATCTTGATAATTTAAAGGATAGGACAAAGGTTAAAACCGGTGAGTAAGGTAGTAAAAGTTGAAGACCTGCAAAAAACTTATGTGCTAGGAACAGTTGAGGTTCCAGCTTTGCGCGGGCTTTCTTTTGAAGTCAATAAAAACGAGTTTGTTTCAATTACAGGCCCTTCCGGCTGCGGCAAGTCAACTCTCCTGCACTTGATTGGCTGCCTGGACCACCCCAATTCAGGCGCAGTTTATCTTGACGGCACCAATGTCTCAAAGCTCAACGACAATCAGCTTGCCGAGATACGCAATAAAAAGATCGGTTTTGTTTTTCAAACCTTTAATCTTTTGCCAAGGCTCTCCGCGTTGGAAAATGTTGAGCTGCCTTTGATCTATGGCTATTTTTCTGCAAAACAAATGAAAGAACGATCTATAGCCATGCTGGAAAAGGTTGGCTTAGCGCATCGGGCAGAACACCGGCCGCCGGAACTTTCTGGTGGAGAAAGACAGCGCGTGGCAATTGCCCGTGCTTTAGTGGTTGATCCGGCTATCATTTTGGCTGATGAGCCAACAGGAAACCTTGATTCAAAATCCAGTGAAGAAATAATGGTTATTTTTCAAAAGCTTAACAAAGAGGGGGCAACCATTATTATGGTCACTCATGAGCATGATATTGCTGGCTGCACCAAGAGAAATATTCATTTAAAGGATGGTCAAGTGCTTTCTGATGAACCTGTGAAACAGGTTAAAATCGGAGGGTAGTTGTGAGAATCTTTCAGGTTTTCCCTATTGCCATGCGCGCCTTACGCGCCAACCCAATGCGCAGCACATTAACTATGCTGGGTGTAATTATTGGGGTTTTTATTGTTATCACCACTGTAAGCATGGGCGAGGGCGCTAAAAATTTTGTCTATGATCAGATGTCTTCCTTTGGTGTTGGCGCAAACAGCCTTGGTATTTATGGGGCGCCGGAAACAGAATCAAGCGGCATGGGTATGTTTACCGCGGCTTTTATGAAATCTTCCATTACACCGCGGGATATCGATGCAATCAAAGAAAGAGTGCCTAATCTGACCGCGGTTGTTCCAGCAATTACCGGCAGCGGTACGTTCAAGTATGGTCAAAAGACCTATGAAACACCTTTTATTTATGGCACAACTGAGGATTACGCGTTGATGGTTGATAATCTGGTAGCAGAGGGGCGATTTTTTACGATGGTGGATGTTGCTCATCGCAAACGTGTTGTTTTCCTAGGGCAGAATTTAGTAAAAAATCTTTTTGGTGATTTCCCCGCAATTGGTGAAACTGTCCGGCTCAACGGTGTGCCATTTAAAGTGGTGGGCATCATGAAGAAGATGGGATCAATGTTTGGCATGGACATGGATGGCCAGGCGGCTATTCCCATTACCACAGCTGAGTACCTCTTTGACAAGACTGAAATTATGGAAACCTGGGCAACAGTGCGCCGGGGCGCCTCGGTTGCACAAGCAGAAGATGCGATCCGAGCGCTTTTACTGGAAAGGCATGGGGAAGAGGATTTCCAAATAAGAATGGCAACTGATATCTTGAATCAGCTTGATATGATCCTGGGCGTTTTAACCGCAGTAGTTGCAGCCATTGCTGCGATTTCTCTTTTAGTGGGCAGTGTTGGCATCATGAATATTATGCTGGTCTCTGTTTCAGAACGGATCACGGAGATTGGCATCCGCAAATCAGTTGGCGCCAGAAAAAGTGATATAT
>JAHIUL010000230.1 GCA_018817195.1 Candidatus Margulisiibacteriota bacterium | reverse complement strand
GGGAAATTGTTTATGCTGTTCTGCCGTTAGTTACGGTCTTTTTTGTCCAGCCTAGATTTGAGCTGGACTTTTTCTGGTGGAAGATTGCGGGTGCTGCGGCAATTGTTTTAGGCGGGGCTATTTTAAGTTGGTCTTTAATCTCGTTTGGTAAAAAAGGCCTGATTTTAACAGTTCATCAGCAAAAAATATTAAAAACAGGGCCGTATTTATTTGTGCGGCATCCTCAGTACTTGGGCTTAATATTTATTTGGGCGGGCTGGTGGTGGGTCTGGTCAGCTGTCTATAGTTTTTATTTTGGCATGTTTATTGTTGCTCTTACCTGGCTGGAGGCTTATCTTGAAGAAAAATTAATTCTTGAGAAACAACATCAAGCCCAATACCATAAATATAAAACAGAAGCTGGGATGTTTTGGATCAAGTAGATGAATAGTCAAATTATTTTCGGCGTGGTTGGCGGTTTAGGCCTCTTCCTTTTGGGCATGAAAATCATGTCCGAAGGCCTGCAAAAGATTGCCGGGAAAAGCCTTCGTAAAATCCTTGAATTCCTCACTAAAAACACTTTAATGGGAGTTTTTGTCGGCACCGTGGTTACTGCCATTGTCCAATCCAGTTCAGCCACAACTGTTATGCTGATTGGTTTTATTCAGGCCGGCTTGATGACATTGAAACAGTCGATCGGCGTTATTTATGGGGCGAACATAGGTACAACGGTAACAGCCCAGATCATTGCCTTTAAAATCCATAAATATGCTTTGCCTGCTATTGGTATCGGTGTGTTTCTTAACTTCTTTTTTCCCAAGAGAAACTGGAAAAACCTTGGGGAAGTAATTCTTGGTTTTGGTTTACTGTTTTTTGGCTTGCAGGTTATGACCAATGTTTTTGGGCCGCTCAAAAGCAATCCTGAATTTCAGCAGCTTTTTGTTACCTTTGGCCGTTCACCGATACTGGCTGTAATTGCCGGCGCTGTTTTGACTATGATTGTCCAGTCAAGTTCTGCCACAACCGGTATTATTTTAGTTTTAGCCGGAGTGGGGTTGATAGATTTTAAAATCGGCTTTGTGCTTATCCTGGGAACTAATATCGGGACAACTATTACAGCACAGATTGCTGCTTTAAATGCCAATATTACGGCTAAACGAACTGCCTGGGCCCATACTTTATTTAATGTGATTGGTTCAGCTTATATGTTGTTGCTATTAAAAGTGAAAGTTGGGGATAAGCCGGTCTTTTTATATTTAGTTGACCTTGTTACCCCTGGAAATGTTTGGGCTGGGCAAAATTTGGAGCGGCATCTGGCGAATACCCACACGGTTTTTAATGTGTTTAATTGTTTGGTCTTCTTGCCTTTAACCGGGGTGCTGGTTTTTGTTGTGACAAATATTGTCAGGGGACATGTTGAAGTTATTGAGCACGGGGTAAAGCATCTTGATAAGCGCATGATTGTTACCCCGGAAATTGCCATTGGCCAGGCCAAAAAAGAAATTACCCGCATGGGATGCTTTGCCAAAGAGATGTTTGAAATTGCTTTTAAGAGTATTTTTGATGAAAAAGACAGCGACAGGAAGAAAAAGTTTGAGCGCATTAAGCGCAGGGAAGAAGTTGTCAATGACTTAGAAAAAGAAATTTCCAGTTTCTTAATAAGCATTGACCAGCAGTCAATTACGGAGGAGCAATCTAGAACAACTGCCGGCTATCTTCATTTAATCCATGATATTGAACGTATAGGCGATATTTCTGAAAATATTATGGACCTGGTAAACTTGAAAACAGAAGAGAAGGTTTCTTTTACTGACATGGCGCAAAAAGAACTGCGTACGCTCTATGGCCATGTTATTGACGCAATTGATAAGTCGTTGCTGGCTTTTGAAAAGTGGGATAAAAATACAGCTTTGCAGGCATTGGAAGTAGAAGGCAAGGTTGACGCAATAGAGCAGAAATATCGCGACAATCATATTGAGCGGTTGAATAATGGCAAGTGCAATCCTACTGCAGGCATTATATTTTTAGATATTTTATCAAACATGGAAAGATCAGGCGATCATGCCAACAATATTGCCCGCAAGATTCTTGATATTAATGCGTTTGGTTAGACCAAAATAACTGGAGAAATCCCCGTCTTCGTCCTAATCTGTTTATGATATAATATTTATAATGGAAATAATTAATAATAAAATCACTGTTGAAGAGTTGACTAAAATGGCTCAAAGCAAATTTGGCAATATGGTTAAAGCAGTTATTGATATTAAGCTTGGCATTATGGTAGTTGAATTATGATTTATCAACATAAAGAATTAGCTGCTGGCCGCTGGCGCGAGCTGACATTTGTTGAGCAAATGGCTAATATAGGCAGTGAAGTTGAGCGGGCCATAAAATGGCGCAATAAAAATAAGCCGGATTACAGCCGCCTGGCTTTTGAAAGGGCTTTGGAGCTTTTAGACCTGACTATTTCTTTTGATAAGATAGCATCCCATTTAAGAGAGCTTACCCGGGTGAGGGAAGTTTTAGCAGACTATTTTGCTTTTGATAATAGTTATGGATCTACAGACAAAAAATGGCAGGATTATTTCTTCGCTTTTAACTACGCGGCGAGATTAGCGAGATAAACGCGTTTGGGTAAAAAAACTCCTCATAAAACTAACTTGAAAACCGCTCGCATCGTGGCTCAATATCGCGGTAAATACCGTGTTAAAAGCGATCATGATGAATTTTGGGCTGAGATAACCGGCAAGATGATGTTTGCCGCTGGATCACAAACTGATTATCCGGTTGTTGGTGATAAAGTTGAAATTTCTCAGATGGCCAACGACCAGGCCATAATCCATAAAATACTTCCTAGAAAAACTTTCTTACAAAGAAAAGCTGCTGACAAAGATGAGCTCCAGCCGATCGCGGCTAATATTGACGTGGCTTTTGTTGTCCAGGCGGTTGACCGGGACTTTAATTTAAACCGCTTTGAGCGATATCTGACTATTATCAACGCTGGGAAGATAAAACCTGTGATTATTTTAAATAAAATTGACCTGATCTCAAAAGAAGACCTGGCGGAAAAGGTTGATCAGATCAAGACTCGATTTCAGGGTGTGGCGATTGAAACAACCAGTGCAGCTGATAATACTGGTATTGAAAAATTGAGGCGGGTGATCAAGCAGGGCAAAACCTATTGTTTTGTTGGCTCTTCCGGTGTTGGCAAATCATCAATTATTAATAAATTGTTGGGCCAGGAACTGCTTAAGACCAAAATGATTAGTACCTCGACGCAAAAAGGCAGGCATGTGACTACTCACCGTGAGCTATTTGTGCTTAAAAATGGCGGCATGGTTATTGATAATCCTGGTATTCGCGAGGTTGGAGTAGGGGATGCGGCAGAGGCAATTGATAATGTTTTTGACGATATTGTCGCGCTGGCCAAGAAGTGTAAATTTTTTGATTGTACTCATGATCATGAGCCAGGTTGTGCTGTGCTGGCAGCGCTGGAAACAGGCGAGCTTAGCCAGGAGAAATACGATAATTACATTAAGTTAAAAAAAGAAGCTGATCATTATGCTATGTCATCGCTGGAAAAACGGCG
>JAHIUL010000229.1 GCA_018817195.1 Candidatus Margulisiibacteriota bacterium | reverse complement strand
TTTAGGCTGGCCGCGGCCCTCAAAGTACTTAGCTACTTGGTCCAAAAGCTCATCCCCCTGCATATCCGGCAGCATGCGGTCTGCCACAATCAGGTCAGGCTCCACATCCTGTTTTGTAATTGCTGCCAGGGCTGAGCCGGCATCAGCAAACGCGCCAATCACCTGGTAGCCATCCTTGGTCAAAGCTATTTTATATTGCTCGCGCAGCATAGCACTATCTTCAATCAAAACTATCCTGGTTGCTTTAATTTTGTCCTGGGAAAGCCCGGCCTTAGCCGATTGCGCAACTTCAGCTGCCCTGACTCCGGCAACTTCAACAGCAGGCATTGTTATGCTGAATCTCGTCCCCTGTCCCTCATTGCTAAAAACGTTTATCTCTCCTTCATTACTGCTGATAATGCGGCCGACCGTAAACATGCCCATGCCGGTGCCGGTTGACTTGGTTGTCCTGCCCACTGTCTTAAATAAATCGCCCAAAACATCATGTTTAATGCCGCAGCCGTTGTCTTCTATCACAAGCTTAATTTTTTGGCCGGGCAATTTACGGACTGACACCCTGACTAACTTCTGCCTTCCATCAGCCACGCTGTCAAACGCCTGGATCGCGTTGGCCAGCAAATTATGGATTAAATCACTGAACTCGCCTTCGGCCATCAGCAAACCGTCATTGCCGGCCAGGCCGTCAAAATCAGTTATAATCCTTACGCCTTTAGTGGCTGCCTGGAGCCTGGTCAGCCGCATTTTTACCTCCAGCGAAGCTTTAAGCGGCAAAGCTATTTTTTCTCCGCTGCCCACCCGCGCAAAGGATAACAGGCCGCGCACGGTGGCATCCAGGTCTTTGAGCACAAATTCCATAGTTCCGCTCAACTCTCTGGCCTGCTGCTGCAGCCGCTCCAATCTCTCAATAGACTTATCAACCGGCAGCCCGGCGCTAGCAAGCACGCGCAGGGCCTGCATTTCAGCTTCAGTCTGCTCGTTTAGCAGCGACGATATTTGCCTGATCAATAAATCAATTTTTGCCAACGAATTCTTGACCGCGTGCGAGGCCGCACCAGCCATCTCTCCCATGGCCGCCAGCTTTGCCTGCTCAACCATGGCTTTTTGCATCCTTTTTTGCTCCTTAGTCTTTTCCAGCAGGGTATTTTCAATCTGTTTTCTGACCAAAACAAAGGTTGCCAAGCGCAAAAAGAAAATAATCTTATCCAGCTCTTCAGGTTTAAAACGGCCCTTTTTCAAAACAGTTACCAGGCCGATTTTTCTGCCCCGGTATTTCATGGGATACATCAGCAGGCTGTTTGTTTTCGAATAAAAGAAAACCGTCTTGAGCCAGCCGGTATAGGGGCTGCTCTGGTTTATCTTATCGTCAATAAAATCTTCAGCCAGCTTCCTAAAAGTCTCTGGTGAGATATCAAATTCCAGCCGCAGGTTGTCTTCCTGAATGGCCTTGACATAGAGATTATCGCTGTCTGGTCGTATCTTAATCCTGTGTTCTCCCAGTTTTTTGCCACGCAGCTTTTGGCCGGCCTTCTTAACAAAAGCCGGCATGGCAATTTCCGTGGGCAACATATACTCTTGGCCATCTTCTTCGCGATCATAAAGCATTATATTGGGATTGCCCGTCTTCCAGCGGGCTTGCAAAGTGTAAACAATTTTTGCACATATTTCCCCGATCGTTATCCTTTTCTCAGAGCCGGTCATAATATCCAGCAAGGCCGCGTAGGTGCGGTCAATTATTTTTTCTTCAGGGTCATAGGCGCTGTGCACAAAACAGTCCCTGGCCAGCGAGACCAGGTCCTTCTGCCCCAGGTCCTGGAGCTCGGAAACAGCTTCCCTAAAGTTTTCGACAGCTTCAGACAGCCGCAGAACCAGGCCAGACCTGTCCGGCACGTCAGCAATCAGCTGGAGAAAACGGTTAATCTCCGCTATTCTCTCAATATCCCCGATGCCGCCGCGCTTTAAGACCAGACGAGTAGACATTAACCTTGAGGTGGGCAGCACAAGCTGCGTATCTTTGGTGGGATGATCAATCTCCAGCCTCACCCCGGCCAGGCGCAGCCTGCGGGTCAGCTCCTTGGTCTGTACCACAGCCAGCTGTTTTCTGGTTGCCAGAGGGCTGGCAAAAAAAGCTTTACATTTGTTAATAAAGACTCTATCCAACTTAATGTCCTTTCCCGTTAAAACGGCACTTTACAAGTTTATCTCGGTAAAAACCAGGCACGATTTCAGGCTTTCTAATATATTTGTCGACTTTTTGCAAAATTCTTGTATAATTTAGACAAAAGCCTTAATAAGGGAAAAGGAAATAATCTTGTTAAAAGAGTTTCTGACCTTAGAGGAATTAAAAAAATTAAATCCCGAAAAGATTGAGGCCCTGCAAAACAAGCGCCTCCAGGCCACCCTGCGCCATATGCTCCCGCATGTCGCTTTTTACCGCGAATTCTTTAAAAAACACAAGGTTGACCCTGCCAAGATCAAAACTGTTGAGGATTGGAAGAAACAAGGCCTGCCCCTGTTTAAGAAAAAGCTCTATTTGCAGGGGATCAAGGATTTTGTGGTTGATCCACACGGCAGCCGCAAAGATATTTTCAAAGCCTATCTGCACTACGTTTCCAGCTTAAGTAAAATTCAAGGCCTAAGACTCCTTTACACTGCACTACTAACAGCCAAACTCTCCCGTAAAAAGAAGGAAGCTCTAGCTAAGGAAATTAAATCATTCTTCAGTCCCAAAATGCCCGCCTTTGCCGGCGGCACAGAAAGCGGCCGGCCCAGCCCGGTGCTCTTAACTGCCAAACAAAAACTGGAGCTGATGAAAAATAACGCTGATATTTCCGCCTATTTGATCATGACCAGGCATTTTGACGAAGATGAAACAATAACCGGCATGAACTTGTTCCCTTATGCTCCGCACATCGCCTGGCAGGTCATCAATATGGCAGCGGAACTTAGGGCCGATTTAAACCTGTGCACGGCTGCAGGCGGGTTTTTAAATGAGGAAAAACTTATTAATATCGCTAGAACCGCTAAACCCAATGTTTTCTCCGGCATGATCGATTATCTGATCAATGTTTTCCTGCACAAAGCACAGGAAGAAAAATTAAGGCTGGGTAAAAAGATAGTTTTTTTAAACGGCGCCACTAAAATGCTGGAGCTGCAGCGCAGACAAATAAAGGCCATGTTTAAAAAACTAGGCGCAAAAACAGTGATTGCCCTGGACGGCTACGGCGCCTCAGAACTAAAAGAAGCCACCATGGCGGAATGCGAAGAAAATTCCGGCCTGCACCATGTCTCTCCCCTGTCCTGCATCATCCGCACGGTTAAAGTAGGCAAAACCGACCCCAAGTCAGGTTATGTTTATGATTGGGAATTCACCGATGACCAGGAAGGCGGCTATGCTGTTATCTGGAACATTGACGGGGCCGGAACCCTGCTGGAAGGGTTTTTACTGGGCGATCACTATGACCGCATTGCCGGCGGCCGCTGTCCCCGCTGCGGCCTGAACGTTAAAAGGATCTTTAACGTTAACCGCGTCACAGATTTAATGACTGAAATGAAAATTATGGGAGTTGACGAAGAAAAAATCGACGGCGCCATGGTTAACCTGGTGGCTTTGAGGGAAAAAATCATGAGCCTCAGGCCGATCAAAGAAGCCCAGCTGGTGATTGAGCGCGGCAATCCCCATGACAAATTAACGGTCAATTACGTGGCGTGCAACGGCCACAAAAACGGCATTAAGCCGCTGATAAAAAATATGTTTAAAAAATATTCTGACATCAAGCCGGCTGCGCTCAAACAAGTTAAGATGTCGGACCTATATTCTGAGCATAACCTTAAATATTGC
>JAHIUL010000228.1 GCA_018817195.1 Candidatus Margulisiibacteriota bacterium | reverse complement strand
TTCAATATTTAGTCTCTTAACAACTAACGTAAGAACAAACGGGGTAGGGTCTAGAAATACCTCTAGATCATTAGATTTTAAACGCTTATTTCGATCACAATTTGCTAGTAAGTTAGAAGGGTCACTGACTAGCCCAGAAAAAGTAGCAACCCGGGAAACTGCTTTAGCTGAAGCACCAAGGAAAACAACTAACCCAGGCCTTGAAACAGGTTCCAGGACAACAGACCCCAGCCCTCGTCCTCCAATTACTGTAGTTGAGCCAACACCAGCCCAGGTAACTTATAAAGGCTCATTATCTACAAAAACAGATACTTCTACATCGAGGCTGCTCCAGGTCTTAAATACTTCTATTGACCTTAAAAAGTTTAACCTAGCTTAATAATTTTATAAATATCAAGATCTTTTAGGCCAGACATTAGTCTGGCTTTTTTGTTATCTGATTCCCTCACTCCCTGGCCCCCTCTCCCAAAGGGCGAGGGGGAATATCTATTCCGGAAACCTAGATTTATCCCTCTCCCTCTGGGAGAGGGAGTTTGAGCAGTAAGTAAACTTCAAAGATAAATCAGGGTGAGGGCTTTGAGAATCTATTTGACAAGCTTCTAACACATTGCTATAATTTAATAGACAAAAAAAGTGGGACAAAAGCCCACTTTTTGTTTTAAATATGCAATAAAGCCAAAAATTGCACTTTTATTTGTGCAGATGATTCATATAGGAGGGACTTTACGGTGAAAATCGAGAAATTCCATGAAATGCTGGAAGAGATCCAGCGCGAAAGGGGCATCCATAAAGAAGCCCTGCTGGAAGCTATTAAGGCTTCCCTGCTTTCTGCTGCCAAGAAAAAGCTTAAAACCGAAGCTGAAACCCTTGAAGTGCAAATTTCTGATGACGGCGAATTCAAGATCATTGACAAAGTAGACGGTGAGGAAAAAGACGTTACCCCAAAAGACTTTGGCCGCCTGGCTGCCCAAACAGCTAAACAGGTCATTATCCAACGCATCCGCGAAGCAGAAAAAACAGAAGCCTTTGGCGAATTCACTAAAAAAGAGGGCGAACTGGTTAACGGCTTGGTTCAGCGCCGTGAATATTCAGGTTACTTAATTAACCTGGGAAGATTAGAAACTGTCTTAACACCCCAGGAACAAATCCCAGGGGAAGTTTTACGTGAAAGGGACCGGGTTAGGTTATACATTGTTGAAACCAGAAAAACCCCAAAAGGCCCATTTGTTGTTGTTTCCCGCGCTCATCCAAATCTCATTAAAAAACTGTTTGAATTGGAAGTGCCTGAATTAAAAGAAGGCATCCTGGAGATTAAAGCCATTGCGCGCGAAGCCGGCAAAAGGACTAAAGTTGCTGTGTTTTCTAATGACTCCAAAATCGGCGCTGTTGGCACCTGCGTTGGCCATATGGGCGCCAGGATCCAGAATATTGTTCGGGAACTAGGCAATGAGCGGGTTGACATTATTGAATGGAGCAAGAAACCTCAAGCGTTTATCACTAATGCCTTAAGCCCAGCTAAAGTCAGCGCTGTTGAGCTTAATAAAGATAACATGACTGCCAAGGTAATTGTGCCAGAAAAAGAACTCTCGTTAGCCATTGGCAAAGAAGGACAAAATGTCCGTCTGGCAGTCAAATTAACCGGTTGGAAAATTGACATTATGTCTGAGGAAGAGGCTGAAAAAGGTGGCAAGGAAGAGGCTAAGGCCAAGGCTAAGGCCAAGGAAGACAAGGCAGCCGCCCTTAACAAAGCCCTGGAAGAACAGGAAGAAAGCACAACAAAGGTCCATGAGTTAGCCAAGGAGCTTGGACTTAAAAGCAACGAAGTTATTGAAAAATTAAAGGAATTAGGTCATGAAGTAAAAGCAGCTAACAGCTCAGTTTCTGAAGAGGCTGTCAAAGCTTTAAAAGAAAATCTTGCTTAAAAGAAAGGATCACTATGGTCAATAAAAAGACAACAACAACAAAAAAAACAACAACTAAAAAAGTTGCCCCGGTGAAAAAAGCCAAACCAGCCGCTAAACAAAAAAAAACTAAACCAGCCAAAAAAGCCGCCCCAACCAAGAAAAAAGAAACAAAAAAAGAAGTAAAGAAAAAGATTAAACTGACCCAATTAGCCGGCGAGTTTGGCATATCCAGCCCGGAATTGATTAAATCATTAGCTGACCTGGGCGTGAACGTAAAATCAACTGTCTCTTCAATTGATGAAGACTCGGCTCAGATTGTCAGGGAATTATTAAAACCGGCCATAGAACAGATTAAAGCTAAAGCAAAAACAGAAGTTAAAAAAGAAATTAAAAAAGAAGAAAAACCAGAACCTGAACCAGCTGAAAAGAAAGAAGAAAAGATTGAGGCCGAAGAAAAAACCCAACCTCAAGAGACAAAACCTGCTCCAACCATTAGACTGACAATTGAAACAGATGATATCACCGTAAAAGACCTGGCTGAAAAACTTAATGTAAAGGTTTCAGAAATAATTAAGGCCTTAATGAAAAAGAGTATTATGGCTAATATTAACCAGCGGATTGCCGCTGATTTAGCCAGGGACATTGCAGCTGGCTTAGAAAAACACCTTGTCATTAAAAAACCAGAGAAAGCCAAG
>JAHIUL010000227.1 GCA_018817195.1 Candidatus Margulisiibacteriota bacterium | reverse complement strand
CCGTTTGTCTCCCGCAGGAAAGTGATGGCCGATATCACCGTCGCCAATACCGCCTATTAATGCATCAATTATTGCGTGGAGAAGCACGTCAGCATCCGACCAGCCTGCAAGGCCTTTGGTATGCGGGATTTCAACGCTGCCGATGACCAGCTTTTTGCCTTTAACTAGTTTGTGAACATCATAACCAAAACCAATGCGCATTTTCGTCTCCTCAAATAATTATACTATAAAATATTTCTAATATCCCTTTAAAAAATAGAACATTAGTGACCCATATTCCCACAGGACTTTTTGTGTGTCTTCGTGGCTCTTCCACCAGGCCTCAAGTTTAAACTCGCTGTCTGTCAGCGGCACGCTGTGCATCATTACGTCAATCTTATGCTTAGAAAATACTCGCTTATAGGTTCTTTTTGCCCTGCGGGTATGTGTGGGAGAAGTCACAAGAATAACACTTTTGGCCCCCTGCTTTTTAACTATTGGCAGGCAAAAGTTTGCGTTATCAATGGTTGAATCAGATTTTTCCTCAAGAAGAATGTCCTTTTCAGGAACCCCCAGCGCCATGGCATGCTTTTTCATCCAGGTGGCTGAGGTCAGGCGCCACTGCAGCGGCCCGCCGCTCATTAAAATCTTTGATGCTAAACCTTGCTTATAAAGTTTTACCGCGCTATTAACCCGTTCCCCATTATCATCGCCGCTGGGGACAATAATTATATCCGCTGGCTTTAACTTGTCGCTGACAATTAAATTTTTGGCAAAAGCTGTAAGAAATAACGGGTAACTGGCTGAAGTTACAACAATAAAAATAAAGATAGTAATAAAAACAAGAATTCTTTTTTTCATTTATCTTGGCACCCGAAAAAGCGAACGCATAATGAATTTTGGGTTTTTTATCATGCCCATCAGCAATGTTCCAATCGTCGGATAGGTGCGCGGATTAAGCACTAAACTCCATAAGATTGAGGAATGGTTTTCAAAATCGCCGATTTTCTCAATTAAATTTACATTGTCTTTCATGTAGCTGAATATGCGTTTTGAGACATCCTCACCCATGTTTTCCAGAATATTCCTGGCCAGTAAACAAATCTTGATTTCCTGTTCAAATTCTTCGGTCCACTTTGCTTCATAAAGGTGCAGGTTTTCCTCCTTTATCGCATCGGCCAAAAATTCTGCTGCCTTCATGCCGTAGTAAAGTCCGCCCGAAGTTATGGGCTTGACCTGGCAGGCTGCGTCTCCAACCAATGCGGCAGAATTCTTAACTAACTGGCAGGTGCCAATTGGAATAGCACCGGCATTTTTCTCAATAATTTCTGCCTGCAGGTTTGATTTTTCAATGAAATTATTAAGTTCCTGATAAGGATTGTTAGAAATCGTGCCTACCCTGGCGGTGCCGTTGCCTTCAGGAATTATCCAGGTAAACAAGGAAAACGGCTTAACATAATGCACCTCAACATAATTTTGTTCCTTGGGCGACATTTTAAGGCGGTATTGGTAACCGCGGTAAAGCTTCATGTCTGAGGAAAAACCTAATGATTTTCTGACGCGTGAATTAGGGCCGTCAGCGCCAACAACTATATCCGCGTAATATTCTCCGTTATTGGTTTTTAACAAATAGCCATCCTTTATTTTAGAAACTTCGCGCAAATGAGTATTAAACTCAATGTTAAGGCCGCTACTGAGCTCTTTATCAAAAATTTCCCTGGAAATAATATATGCTACCCGGCTGCGATGCAGGTCAAAGGATGAACCGTTAAAATAAACTTTTGATCCGTCTATCTTATTGAGAATAGACTTTTGGGATATTGGCAGACGCATTTCTTCAAAAATACCGCGGCCAACAATACCTGCGCATTGGACAGGTTTGCCAACCTCAGCATGCTCTTCAAGCAAAAGAGGATCAAAGCCAGATTGTTTAAGCAGCTGGCCCAAATAACAACCAACCGGACCTGCGCCCACAATTATGATTTTTGGCACTTTTTTCATGAATTCATATTATATCTAATTGCATAACCTAAGTAAAGCATAAGCCTTGATTTTGGCTTGATTTATGCTTTTATCATGATAAAATTTACTCGGACGAAGTATGATTTATAAAAAGTTCATATTGTTTGTTATAGCATTTATTTATATGCTAAGCGGGGTTGGTTTAGCCAGCGACACTTTAGCAACACAGGAAAGTGTTAAGATCAGGCAGAACACAAACCAGCTTGAATATTTTTGGCTGGCAGCCTCGTCAGCGGAAGCTCCCGCTTCCTTGGATAAGCTTTATCATTATAAGGATTCATTTTTAGAGCCGGTTGTTTTTTATACTTTTGATGCACCTGTTAGCGCTTATGATGTTAATTTAGATACAAACAAATATTCATTTATTTACTCATTAAATGAAGATAAAGGGATTGAGCTAATTTGGTCAAATGACTTTGGCAAGACTTTTAGCTATCCTATTAGCATATCCAATACAGGAACAAACCCTACCCTTGTTGTTAGCGAAAAATCTATTCTAGTTCTTTGGGAAGATAAGGGAATTCTCCAGTACAAAATATCTGAAAATAATGGTTTGAGTTTTTCCAAAGCTGAAAGCCTGATAATAACCGGAGAGAGCTTAAGCACGCCGAATTTAATTATTGATAAAGATAACAATATCCACTTGTGTTTCTTAGCTGAAGAAAATGATACAGGCTTGAACAAAATAATGTACACTGCCTGGGCAACCTTTGAACCGCGTTCAATTTTTACAAGCTTTGACAAGTTAATTAATGCCGGTTTAGTGCCATCTGATAATGCTATGGTTGCTTTTTGCCAAAAGGAGTATTTGGGACGACGGCAAACATATTTATCAGTTTCCTTAGACAGCGGCCAATCGTTTGGTAAAGAAAATCAACTGGATTATCAAAAAGAACTGCTTGGCCTTGTCTGGCTTAACACTGAATTAGCAATAGTAAGGAAATTATTGGCAGAAGACTCATTCCTGCATTTTAATAATAAGACCGGCTTATTGGTTGAAAAGCTCAACTTGCCCAAACTTGACCCGCCTGTTATTACTTTTCCCCAGGCAGGAGCTATGATGAATAATTCAAGCTTTGAGGTTGAATACGATGCTTTTATACCACAGCCATTTGTTTGCCTGGTTGAAATATCTTCTGATGAAACGTTTAATAATTCTTTGGTTTATTCCCTGCCCTATGACTTAAAAGACGGTGAATATTATCTTCGTGCCAAAATTGATAGTGGTATAAATAAAAGCCAATACAGCGATATTATCAAGTTTAGCATTGATACCACTGCACCAGTTATCAGTTCAATTGAAAGCAATGTTTTATCAAAAATCGCAACAATTAAAGGAATAATTGATGATCCAGCTGCTGTTTTAACAATTAATAATTCACCGATTAGCCTCGAAGCCAAGGCCTTTATTGCTGCGATCTCTATTGAGGCCGGAGAGAATCTAGTGGAAATAGTTGCTGCGGATGAGGCTGGCAATACAACGATTTTGACTTGTGAGGTCTTATTTAATGAGGAAGTCCCGGAAATTGTTTTGCTTGAACCAACAGAGACTGATTGGTTTAAGCCGGATTCAGTTATTGTTATTCAGGCAGAAGTTGTTGATCTTCAGTCTGATATTGATGAAGAATCTGAAGCTCTTGTATACATTGATAATGTTTTACTCAAGGAAACTTTATCCTATGATACCGAAGATAACAGCTTATTTGGGCTTATTACCCTGCCGCCTAACCTCACGGACGGACGGCACAGCGGCAAAATAGTCTTTTCTGATAAACAAGGCAATAGAGGCCAGGCTTCTTTTTCTCTTAATATTGATGCTACTCCTCCGCTAATCATAGATGAGGGAAGAAATGTTTACTATTCAAATTCCCAGGATACAATGATAGTTCCAGTAACTGATGCTGGCGCGGGCGTTGATCCTAACGGCATACGCATCAGCATATTAGGGATTTCTGTTGAGGGATATGCAACACATGAAGCAAACACCCTTATCTTAACCTCAGAAACAGCACTGCTCGAGGGAACTTATGAAGCAGAAATAAGCATAAGGGATAAGGCTGGTAATTTTTCGCAAACTTGGGCGTTTTCTTTTGTGATTGATGTTACCCCACCCCAAATTATTATTGAATCAAGCCTTGAAGCCAGAACCAACAAAAACAGCACATTAATTCAAATGGATATTATTGAAGATTATCCTCACGAAGTTAAAATCTATAACAATAGAGAAGAAATTGGCTGTTTTTCGTTAACAGGCAGTAGCTTCAGTAAATATATTAATTTAGTCCCGGGCAATAATGAAATAGAAGTTGTGGTTTATGACAAGGCAGGCAATATTGCTGCGGCAACTTTTAGCACGTTTGCTGATATAACTGTGCAAAAGTCAGGTTTATTAATTGAAAACTGCAGCCATGGACCTAACCCCTTTTCACCGCAAAACAACCTGGCCGGAGCATTCTCTACTGAAGGCAAAGGCATGGTTTTTAGCTATGCGCTAGCAAAACCAGCTGATGTTAAGATATTAATCTATGACATTACCGGAACAATTATCTGGCGTTATGAATCAGCAGCCCAACCTGCCGGGGCCGCAGCCACCGCCTGGAATGGGGTTAATATTTTTGGCCAAACAGCCAGCAATGGTATTTATCCGTATATTTTTAGCGCCAGCTCAGGCGGCTTGAGAGAGATAAAGAAGGGGAAAATAATAGTAATACGCTAGAATGCGCCGCTGCCAAACAGGACCACCGGGATTGTCCTTAACAGGATCTTAAAATCCTGCCACAAAGACCAGTTCTCTATATAATAAATATCAAGCCTGACCATTTCTTCAAAAGGCAATAATGAACGGCCTGAAACCTGCCACAAACCGGTAATTCCCGGCCTGACTCTTAATCTCTTTAGATGCCAGGGAGTATATTTCTTTACCTCACGCGGCAGCGGCGGACGCGGGCCAACCAGGCTCATGTGCCCAAAAAGAACATTAAACAATTGCGGAAATTCATCAATGCTCCAGTGGCGCATAAATTTGCCTATATTTGTTATGCGCGGGTCTTCTTTAATCTTAAAAATATGGCCTTCTGTTTCTGACAAAGCTTCAAGCTCGCCAATCATTTGATCTGCCCCTTCGATCATGGAGCGAAACTTAAACATAGGGAAATATTTGCCGTCCAGTCCAACTCTCTCCTGTATAAATAAAATCGGCCCTGGTGATGTCCTTTTGACTAAAAGCGCAAAGACTATGTAGAACGGCAGCAGGACTACTATTAAACCCAACGATATGATTATGTCCATTACCCTTTTTATGGCCGCATTCAGGCCGCTTAACTGAATCTTATTAACAGTTAACAGCGGCACCCCGCCTATTTCATCAACATCAACCCGGCTGGCGATCAATTCCAGCATGCCAGGAACAAGTTTAAATTCAACGCCTAAACGCTCACATTCTGTAATGATATCCAAAACCTTATCAGGTGCAATTTTGGAAGTAGAAATAATTATTTCATCAATGCTGCTGGTTTCAATAACCTCGCGGACCTGGCTTATTTGTCCAGCAACCTTAATATCATGAAATATCTGGCCAATCAGTGCTGGATTATCGTCAAGAAATGCCACAACCTTATAGCCCAGGCCCTTATCAGAAAGCAATTTCAACGCTAGGACCTGGCCCATTTCGCCGGCTCCCAGTATCAGTGTGCGTTTAATCCCCCAGCCGCGGCTGCGCAAAGACCGCTGCAGCCACAAAGAAAAAAGCCTGATGCCGGTTAAAAGCAAAAAGCTTATCCACCAAGCGTTAAACACAACCAGCCTTGAGACCCAAAACTCCCGATAAAGGAATAACAAACCAACTAAAGCTAAGCTGGATAAGGTTACGGCCCAAAATAAGATAGCAATCTCATCAAAAAGCGCGGTTTTTTTCTTGTCCTCATATAAACCAACAATCTTAAAAATTGCCAGCCAGAGAAGAGTAATAAATATTAAAACCTCGATATATTCGTTTAAAAGAGGAATTGTATCAGGTGTGATAAAAACTAAAATCCTGAACCTGAAATAATAAGCCAGGATAAAAGAAATATTTATTAAAAAGGCATCAAGGAATACTTTGATCATCATTTACCTAATCTGGCAAGCATCTGTTTAGCATATTGATTATTAGGGTCAAGCCTCAGCGCTTGTTCAAATTCATTAATAGCCCTCTGGTTATCCTTTTTGGCCAAGAAATAACGTCCCAAGGCCAGATGTGCTGAGATATTTTTTGGGTCTTTAATTGCAACCTGCTGAAAATCAGAAAAAGCTGCTTCCAGCCTGCCTGACTTAAGGTAGACTTCACCTCTCATGAGATATCCACTGTAATTCTTGAGGTCTATTTTTATCATTCTCTCAGTCAGTTTTAGCGCCTTATCTAACTTGCCGTCTTCAATATATAGCTTTGTCATCATACCCAGGACCGGCATGTAATTATCATATTTATCCAGCGCTTTTTCAAAAGCCTTCCTTGTTTCGGCCTGCCTGCCCGCTATTTTGTTCATTGACTCAAGCCTTTGCATGACGTAGTCCAAGTTAGGATTGATCATAAATGCTTTTTCATAATCCTGCGCCGCCAAATCAAGATTGCCCCTGGCTTGAGAAATTAAGCCTTTAGTATAATAGACCTCTGCATAGTAAGGATCAATTTTTAAGGCGATATCAGTGTACTTTTCCGCAGTATTAAGATCTCTGAGCAACAAATATATTTTTGACAGCATATAATAATTATCAGCATTATAAGGATCTATTTTTGTCCCGTATAACAAGGCCTTAATTGATTTGTCCAACAGTTCGTTTTGACGAGAACCATTCGCGTAGTAATAATTTAGATAAGAAATACCCAAATGAGATATGGTGCCGCCTTCGTAGGGGAAAACACTTAATGATTTTTCTAATGAAACAACCGCTTGATCAAAGCGCTGCATTTGCATCTGAGTTTTGCCGATTTTAAACCAGATATCTCCTCTAAAGGACAAGAAAGCTAAATAAATACAAAATACAACAACAATAATAATACCGGCAATCGGCAGCCAGGGGATTTCCAGCCAGGAAAATTTCTTTATTGGTTCATCTTCTGCTTTTTCCCCAACAACCATGACCATGGCCCAAATGATCCAAAATAGAGAGGTTATTGCAACAACGCCAAAGCTAAATTGGTTTTGGATCAAAAATGCCAGAGCAGCTGCCAAAAGCCCTGCCACAAGGAGTTTTTCTTGTCCAACCAAGGTTACGGCTTTACGCAGCCCGGTGCTAAAAAAGACAAACAGCAGCCAAATATAAACATAGAAAGTTACCAAGCCTTTGGTAACACCAACGTCAAATATCTCATTGTGGCAGCGATCCTGCTTTACATGGAACGCTTCTCTAAAACGGAACATTTCAGTTTCATATCTAGGAAAAACCATCTTAAGAACCTCAGGACCAATACCAAAAAATGGATTATCAGCAATAATGCCAAAAGCGCTGGTCCAGGTTTCGCCGCGCGATCCGGCCGCGCCTTTAAGCTCTAATTTTGACTCTTCTTTTTCAGCGGTTTCCACTTTTTCAGTTGTAACCTCAGAAGCAAAACGGGCAAAAGGCGAATACTCCGACCGCATCATAGTTAGACCGGAAATAGCTACAATTAATAGGCCTAAAACAGCAATCTTTTTCCAATGGTTTAAAATTGCCTGGCGTCCGGCAGCCAGGGCAAACAGCACGGTACCACAGAAAAAGCCCATATATCCACCGCGACTTTGGGTATAAAGGATACAAACATAAATCACGACCAAGCTAAAACCGATAAGGATATTAAAAATTAATGGGTGAAGTTTTTTGTAATTAAAAGAAAATAAAATGGAAGCTGCTGTCATTAAGATAACAACCAGGTACCAGCGGACAAAATTATTCGCATCCAGAGAATATATCATGAACAGAGAAGCCAGCTGCACAAAAATAAAATAGCTGGTTATTAACAACTGCTCCAGCCAATCAATTTGTTTTATTTCATGTTTTCTATCAAAGAGCAACAGAGAAAGCAACATAAAGAAAGCCATTAACATATAGGCGGCTAAAAAATTTGGCTGCCCAATAGTTCCTATTACTCTTTCCTTAGTAGGAACCCCACCCCACATATACGGATCTAAGGCATATCTTTGGATTATTGAATATACAGCCATCAGAGTCGCAGCTGACATAACAGTAACAACTATCTGCTTCAGTTGATCAAAAGATTTTATATAGTTTGTAATAACAAAAAAGAAAAGCCCAAAAAGGTACCAGCTGGTTAAGCCTTCATATCTACCGTAAAATCCGGCCACGCTAGTATAAACGCTGATCGATGTTAGTGTTGCAATTGTGGTGCCGAGCAAAAATGACAAAACCGGCCAATCAAGTTTGGTCCTAACAAAACGATGTTCCCTAAGAACTATTAGCTTTGTCGCCCAAAGACCCAGCATTAATGAACCTATAATACGCATCCAGGTTGTTTTGGTGCCGGAAAAGACAATGCCCAGGCGGCGGTCAAAAATAGTTGGCATAATGAAGACAATAACCAGGATTAGTATCCCCATAGCGAAATTAAATGCCTGGGATGAATTCCAGTTTATTACCGCCTTATTTTTTTTCATTTCTTTAAATCTGCCTTTATTATTATTTCAATTAGTTATTACAGGGTTCTTTGTCTCTAAATACTGTAAACTTGGAATTAACCAGATTCTTAATCCTTTCCTTAAACACTTCTTTATCAAATTTTAGTGCATGTTCGCGGATTTTATTTTTTTCAAACGTGTTTAATTGAAATTTATTTACAGCAGCTACAAGCGACTCAACCATCTGTTCATTAAAGAATACGCCTGTCAAACCATCAATTACAGTTTCTTCAGCACCACCAGCCCTGTAAGCAATAACCGGCCTGCCAACCGACATTGCTTCAACAGGCACTATCCCAAAATCTTCTTCACCTGGGAAAACCAATGCTCTGCATCCTGCAAGATACTGCTTTAGCTCCTCATCCGACCTTCTCCCTAAAAATTCAATGTTAGAATTGGCCATCCTCTGCAGAGGTTTTCGATCGGGACCATCGCCAATAATTTTTAGGGGTAGCTCTAACCTATTAAATGCTTTGACCACAATGTCTATTCTCTTATAGGAATTTAATCTTGACACTACAAGAAAATAGTCCTGGTCCAGATTTGAGGGTTGAAATAAGCTACATTCAACCGGCGGATAAATTATATCAGATTTCCGTCTGTAAGTCATTCGGATCCGCTCTGCAATAGTCTTTGAAATAGCAATAAAATTATCTACTTCTTTAACAGTTTCAAGCTCCCATTTTTTGATGGGTTTTAGGACCAGAGGTAAGATGGCCTTGATTAAAAAACCAAAATTTTCCCTTTTAACATAATCATCATAGCGCCAAACAAAACGCATTGGAGTATAACAATAACAAATATGCAACTGTTCTTTTCTTTTTCTAATCCCCTTTGCCCAGGCTGAGCTTGAAGAAAGAATAACATCGTATTCGCTTAAATCAAAACTTTTAAAGGCGAAAGGATAAAAAAGAAGATACCATTTAAACAAATTAAATACAAAGGGAAAGCGTTGCATAAATGACGTTCGAATATCCATACTGCTAAATATATCAGGCATCTTTTTACTATTGTAAATAGAGGTATAGATTGGGGCTTCCGGCCAAATCTCATGAAGAGCAGAAATTACCCTTTCTGCCCCGCCAAACTGGTTTAAATAATCGTGGACAATTGCAATTTTCATGCGGGTTTAAGATAACCTTTTTCAATCAAATAGGCCTTTAAAGCCTCTTGCCAGGGGCGCATTTTATCAAGGCTTATTTTTTCTAAAGCAGCATTCTTTAGAGCAGAATAACCAGGCCGTTTGGCCGCAGCTTTAAGTTCAGCTGCAGTGGTTTTTGTGATTTTAATTTTTCTGCCCAGGAGCTCAAATATTTTGACGGCAAAATCATACCAGGAGCAGCTGCCATGGCTAACAGCATGATACAAACCATATTTATTAGTTTTTACTAATTCATAAATTTGTTTTGCCAAATCAAGAGTATAAGTTGGACTTAAAATTTCATCAGTCACAACTTTAAGTTCCGGCTGGGTAGCAGCCAGTTTAAGTATACTTTCAACAAAATTTGTTCCGCCCTTGCCCAAACATCCCGCTGTTCCATATAATCCAGTTGACCGAATTATAAAATACTTATCAAGGCTGTATTTTACTATCTGCTCACCAGCATATTTGGAAATAGCATAAATTGATTGGGGATTTGGCTGATCTGTTTCTACATAGGGCTTGCCTTTTTTACCATCAAAAACATAATCTGTTGAAATATGGACAAGACATGAATTTGTTGCTTTGCATGCTTCAGCTAAATATTTAACCCCATAAGTATTAATTTCAAAAGCCAGCGCAAATTCTTCTTCACATTTATCAACATGATTGTGCGCTGCGGTATTAATTACAATATCCGGCTGATGATTTTTGATTTCCTGAAGAGTTATTTCTCGATTAGTTATATCAATGTTTTTAATGGTTAAAGGGATTTGTTCCTCTTTAGGAATAACTTTAACTAAATCTGTGCCGAGTTGCCCGTCAGCGCCAATAATTAATATTCTCATCCTTTTACCCTAAGAAAATTACGTTTACCTTTTTGCAGTAAGACTTCGTTTGAAATATCAATTAATGCATTTTCATCTGTAATAGTTTTATCATCAACCTTAAAACCGCCCTGCTTTATTACGCGGCGGGATTCAGAGCCAGAAGCTGTCATGCCAGAACCAAAGAGCAGCTCAGGAGCAGTCCAATGGCTTTTAGGAAGAATCTTTAACTCTATATCTTGTGGTTTTGCTCCAGACTTGAAAATAGCATCGAATTCTGCAGCCGCAACCTTAGCAGCTTTTTCATTGTAAAATCTAGTTACGATTAAAGAAGCTAAATGCTGCTTTGCTTCTTTTGGATGCATAGTTTTAACTTTGCTTAAATCTTCATCTGTTAACAATTCATAATAGCGATGCATTAATTCATCAGAAATTGACATGACCTTGCCGAAAATTTGGTCGGGTGCCTCAGTAATACCGATATAATTACCTAAAGATTTACTCATTTTTTGCACCCCATCAGTTCCCTCTAATAAAGGTAAAGTAATAACTATTTGACTCTCTTGCCCATATCTTTGTTGCAATGTTCTGCCCATTAAAAGATTAAATTTTTGGTCTGTGCCGCCAATTTCAACATCTGCCTTGAGATGAACAGAATCATACCCCTGAAGCAGTGGATACATAAACTCTATTACAGAAATATCTTTTTCTTGCTTAAAGCGTTCTTTAAAATCCTTTCTTTCAAGCATCCGGGCAACAGTGTATTGTGAAGATAGTTTAAATACATCCATTAAATCCATTTTATTTAGCCACTGGGAGTTAAAGACAACCTTAGTTTTTCTTTTATCCAAAACTTTAAATACTTGAGCTTTATAAGTTTTAGCATTTTCGGCTACCTCTTGTTTGCTGAGCGGTTTTCTTGTCTCAGATTTCCCTGTAGGATCTCCTACCATAGCGGTAAAATCACCGATTAAAAAGATAACTTCATGTCCCAATTCTTGTAATTGTCTGAGCTTATTCAAAACAATAGTATGGCCAAGATGAATATCAGGCGCTGACGGGTCTGCGCCCCATTTTATGCGCAAGGGTTTGCCTTTTTCTAGTTTTTTAACAAATTCGTCTTCTGGAATTAACTCAGAAATCCCGCGTTTAATAATTTTTAACTGTTCTGCAGCACTCTTCATTTGGCCTTCATCTCCTTTAAGACACGCTCAACAGTTCTGGGAGTAACGGTTTCTTTGATTTCGACCTTGCCGATTCGCTCTGGCAGGACAAATAAAACTTTGCCTCCCCTAACCTTCTTATCAATTTGCAGGGCATCAACAATCTTTTTTGCCGGCAATCCAACCGGCTCAGTTGGCAAACCTAACTGACTAATAAGCTCAACAATCCTATCAACAGTATCTTGGCTAATCATCCGCATCATATTAGCTATACCAGCAGCTACAGCCATTCCTATGGCAACTGCTTCGCCATGATTATAAGACTTATACTTAGTTAAAGTTTCAATCGCATGCCCAACGGTATGCCCGTAATTGAGAATCATCCTGATGCCGCTTTCAGTCTCGTCCTTGGCAACAACTTTAGCTTTTATCTTGGCTGATTCTGCCACAATAGTGTGCCAGACTTTAAGCGCCGCTCGCAATGTATCGGGTGATTCAAATGACTTCGTGTTAAGATGACGGGCATTTTGTTCAATAAATTTAAAAAAAGCCGCGTCTTCAATCACTCCATATTTAACAACCTCTGCCAGACCGGTGCGCAATTCTCTGGCTGGCAAGGTTTTTAATGTTTCAATATCAATATAAACTAATTTTGGCTGGTAAAATGCGCCAATTAGGTTTTTGCATTTCGGATGGTTAACACCTGTTTTCCCGCCAATTGAAGCGTCAACCTGCGCCAATAATGTTGTTGGCACCTGGATATAATTTATGCCTCGCATGTAAGAAGACGCAACATAACCAGCAATATCGCCAATCACACCGCCGCCCATTGCAATAACTAGAGAATCCCGATGAGCTTTGTACCTGACCATTTGGTCAATCAACGCAGCTGCAGTTTTTAATGTCTTATATCTTTCGCCGCGCGGCACTTCCAGGGTTTGGATCTTAAATCCTTTTAAACCAGCTCGCAGCTTATCACCAAAGAGGTCATTGACCAAAGGGTCAGTAATAATAAAGATTTCCCTGCCCCAACTATTATCCTTAATCAATTTTCCCAATTCAGCCAGTATACCTGCGCCAACTATAATGTCGTAACTTCTATCTTTTAAGTCTACTTTGATTTTAGCCATGTGATTATTTTTGAACTAACCTCCTCAACGCTTAATTTGCAGGTATCAACTTCAAAATCAGCCGCCTGCCTGTAAATTGATTCTCGCTGTTCCAATATTTTATAAATTTCAGCACGTGGGACTTTAACTTTAAGCAGCGGCCGGTGTTTTTCATTCTTAATCCTCTGGTAAATTACATTAGGTTCTGCCCAAAGCAAAACTAATGGCCCGACTTCTTTGAGCAGCTTAACATTTTCCTGGCGCAGCACCATGCCGCCGCCGGTTGATATTACAAAGTTATCATAATCCTGAAGTGTTTTGATCACCTGAGATTCTAATTCTCTAAAATATGGCTCGCCTTTTTTGGCAAAGATATCGTTAATTGGCATCTTTTCAGTTTTCTCAATCAATTCATCTGCGTCAAGATAATCCATCTTCAGCTGGTTAGCCAGTAAATGCCCAACCGCTGATTTCCCAGATCCCATAAAACCAATTAAAATTATGTTCATATTTTTCCTATTTTCTACGCTCTACTTTCTACTATCTGGTCATGTCCCCGGCGAGAATCGAACTCACAACCCCCAGTTTAGGAAACTGGTGCTCTATCCAGTTGAGCTACGGGGACCTGTTTTAACATCCAACTGCCAACAACCAACTAACAATATTCACTAATAAAATCTTTAACTGCTTTGCTAATTATATTTCTTAAATTAGCCTTAGGTTTAGCAAAACTTGGCGACCACTCGCTTAAGCCAACCAGATCACTTGTTACCAAAACCTGTCCACAACAATTTTTGCCAGCGCCAATCCCAATTGTTGGAATTTTTAAGCTTTTAGTGACCTTCTTAGCCAATTCATCCGGTATCATTTCTAAAACAATCGCAAAACAGCCTGCTTTTTCCAGGGCTTTAGCGTCTTTTATGATCTTTTGGGCTGAAGCTTTGGTTTTGCCCTGTTTATGATACCCTCCCAACTGATTAACAGATTGAGGGGTAAAACCAACATGTCCCATTACTGGGATGCCAGCCTTAATAATCTTCTTAATTGCTGGAAGATACTCAGCTCCTTCAATTTTAACAGCTTCCGCACCTGCTTTAGCTAGTTGGATCGCATTTGATAATGCCTTATCAGCACTCTCTTGATATGATCCAAAAGGCATGTCAGCTACAACCAGAGCGGTCTCAACGCCTCGACTAACAGCCTGAGTGTGGATTATTATTTCTTGGAGAGAAACCGGCAGCGTATCACGATAACCCAGCGCGACGTTCCCCAGCGAGTCGCCCACTAGAATAATATCAACTCCAGCATTATCTAAAATCCTAGCAAAAGGATAATCATAAGCTGTTAACATACAAATCTTTTGATGTTGGGATT
>JAHIUL010000226.1 GCA_018817195.1 Candidatus Margulisiibacteriota bacterium | reverse complement strand
TTTGATAATATCGAATATATTCAAGATAACTTCAAAAACATCAAAAATCACATTGAAGAAAAAGTTGACGGCATCTTATTGGATTTAGGTGTTTCTTCCCATCAAATTGATGGACCTTCCCGTGGGTTTAGTATCCAAAAAGATGGTCCACTTGATATGCGCATGGATCAGGCAACAAAGTTAACTGCTAAAGAAATAGTTAATAATTTCCGCCAGGAAGAATTACAAAAAATATTTAAGGAGTTTGGTGAGGAGCGCTTTGCCCACCGCATTGCCAAGGCAATTGTCAGAGAAAGAACAAAAGAAAATATAACCACAACCGGACAGCTAAAAGGAATTGTTGAAAAGGCAATCCCCACCTGGAAAAAACGTGAATCTGTCACTAGAATTTTTCAGTCTTTGCGCATTTCAGTAAATCAGGAATTAGATAATTTAAAAACCGCTCTAATTGACGCTATTGACCTGCTAAATACCGGAGGAAGACTGGTGGTAATCTCGTATCATTCCCTGGAAGACCGGATTGTCAAACATACCTTAAGAAACGCGGCCAAAGATAAGAGATTGACTGTCTTAACCAAAAAACCGATTTATCCGCAAGAAGCTGAAACCTCTTCAAACCCCCGGGCGAGAAGTGCTAAACTTAGGGCTGGGGAAAGAATATGAGATTTAGAACAGCGGTAATTACCCTTCTAATATTTGTATCTTTATCAGCTATCCACTTATTTATTTATACGCAAAATATCAACCTAAAATTTAAGGTGCGCGAGTTAAAAATCCAGTTGGAGCAAATCCGCAGTAAAAACAGGCAGAATGGCTACATTGTGGCTAAAAAGGAAAACTTAATAAGTATTGAGCAAATTGCCATGAGAAAATTGGGCATGGTTTATCCGGAAAAAATCAATTATATTATTGTTTCTCAAGATCAGAAACAATCTTTTGTTGGTAAAGGAGCCCAAATAACTTCCAGGGAACCCCAGAATTAAGCCCCAGGCTTTCCCTTACCCCAGCGCCAAAAGGAAAGAATAAACTTGGTTGGTGATAAAAAATTAATCTTGCATCACCAAATATCTCTGCTTCTTTCTTAGCTAAATCAATGGCATCAGAAAAACCGCCAAGCCGATCAACCAATTTAACGTCCTTGGCCTGTGAACCTGTATAAATTTTGCCTTGGGCAGCTGCTTCTACTTCAGCAGTTGAAAGCCCTCGGCCATCTACTACCGCTTGAATAAACACTTCGTAAGCTTCGGCCTGGAGATTTTCAATTGCCTGCGCCTCATCAGAAGTCATCTTCCTAATTCCCGAGAACATGTCAGCATGTTTGCCTTCTTTAACAACTTCAGCAGTAACATCTATCTTATCCAGTAAATCTGAAAAATACGGCATTCGGCCAATTACGCCGATACTGCCAGTGATGCTGGCCGGGTCAGCAATTATTTTATCCGCCGGCGCCGCAATATAATAGCCGCCGGACGCGCCGATATTGCCGATTGAAGCGATAATTATTTTCTTCTTTTTCTTCGCCTCTATTATTGCCTTGTGAATTTCTCCTGCCGCAATGGCGCTGCCGCCAGGGCTGTTAATCCTTAAAATAATAGCTTTGACAAAAACATCCTCGCTGGCTTTATGAATATATTCTGCTACAGTTTCTGCGCCAACATACCGGCCGCCAAATAAGATATTCTCGCCGCCGCTGCCGGAAACCAGCTCACCATCAATCTCAATCACTGCCACACCAAAAACCTGGGTAAAAAACACTTCCCCAGGCTCAATCAAATCAGGCGCAACTATTTTAGCCTCTTTTTCATCCCCTAAAATCTCAGCTGCTATTTTTTTTGCATCCTTGTAATAGCCAATTTTATCAATCAGGCCAAGCCCCAACGCTTCTTTGGCAGTAAAGATCATGCCGTCACCGAGCTCTTTTAGTTTTGCCATTTCCAGATTTCGATCTTTGGCAACATCAGTTAACATCTGGCGGTAAAGATCGGCTAATAAAGCTTTTAACATTTCTTCCTGCTCTTCCGTTAAGCCGTCGCTATAAGGGTCAAAAACATTTTTGTACTTACCCTGCGAAAAAACCTGCCAATCAATCCCTAGTTTTTTAAATAAGCCTTTAAGGCGGTAAATTTGGATGCTTTTGCCAAACCCGCCAATTGCCGAAGCCGGGGGAGCTATTATTTGATCTGCCACAGAAGCTAGGTAATATTCATTGCCAACTGCGCTGCCCTCAACATAAGCAACTATTTTCTTACCTTTCTTCTTCACAAGAATTAATTCGGAACGAAGTTCCTGAACAACAGCCATTCCACCCAAACCACCCTCCCCCATGCCGCCAAGCTTTATCATAACACCGTCAATTGAATCATCTTTTGAAATGCTCCTCAGCTGAGCCAGAATAGAATCAAGGCCAGACTGCATACCGCCAAACAAGCTAAATTCATCCCTGCCGCCCTTTATTGTACCGCTAATATCAACTAAGGCATATTCCTTTGGCTTGACAATGGAAAACGGCCGCTGTTTTTCCGGCAAATACCTTATACCCGCTTCAAAGCGCTGGATAGTTTGGCCGGACTGGGTAAACAAAGCAGCGTAGTCAAAAGAAAAGAAACCAAAATCAAGGGTTGCTCCTGCAGTAGAGTCCCCACGATCAATTCCACCTCTTACTGCCAAACCCTGCACTATATTTGCTTCAACCCCTAAATGGCCGTAATTTGTCCGGTTGGGATTGATCTCAAAATCAGCGGCTAATTTTAATCTGCCCTCAAACGGCAAATAACCAAAACCTAAACGCGCAGAAGCCGGAGCAATGATTTTTTTGCCAGTCATGATGTCCTGGCCAACTAAAGCAATGTTAAAACCCGGGGTAATTCTGGCCAAAAAACCAATATCTGTTGACCAGCCATTATCTCTTATTCCAGAAACTTTCCAATTTAAATTTTTATAGCTAGCGCCCCAATTAAGCCAGCCGGACCGGTTGCCAAACCCAACAGCATAAGCAGCTAGCTCGTCCCCTGCCATGTCCCTCATAGCCCAGCCCCCGTAACCCAAATACCCTAATTTGATTAAGTCAAAAGATCCCTGATGGTTTTTTTCATCAGAATCAAAGCTGCCTATGGTGTAGCCAAAACCTGGGCTGGCAAGCCCTGCGGGGTTATAAAAAACTGCGCTGGCATCATTGGCAATTGCGCTGTAAGCCCCTCCCATACCAGCTGCCCGCACCCCAATTCCTCGTCTTAAAGCAGCATCTTCTATTTGAGCCAATGAAACACTGCTTAAACTAAAGACCAAACAACTTACAACAAATTGCCTAAACATGTTACAATATTATACATGATACGTGTACGTTTCGCACCAAGTCCTACTGGCGCCTTACATATAGGAGGCGCGCGGACTGCCTTATTTAACTGGCTTTATGCCAGGAACCAAAATGGCAAGTTTATCCTGCGAATTGAGGATACGG
>JAHIUL010000225.1 GCA_018817195.1 Candidatus Margulisiibacteriota bacterium | reverse complement strand
TCCTCTTTTGGTTGCCCATTTTACGCACAAGTATAATAAAGAGAACAAAAAAAGCATTGAAGGCATCAACCGCGCGGCGTTAGATACGCTGATGGGGTATGATTGGCCAGGCAATGTGAGGGAACTTGAAAATGTAATTGAACACGCGGTTGTTCTATGCCAAAAAGATTTAATTTCTCCTAAAGATTTACCTGCTAATTTATCCCAGGGTCCAGTTGAAGTAAAAGCCGAAGGCACGACTTTGCCCAAGATTGTTGAGTCAATTGAAAGGCAAAAGATTAAAGAAGCCTTGGAAAAACACAAAACGCAACGTAAAGCTGCGAAGGTGCTGGGGATTACGGAGCGGATGTTGGGCTACAAGATATCTAAGTACGGATTATAGTATTAGTAACTGAACAATCCCGGCTCTGTCTTCTCATCTGTTTTCTTGTCAAACTGCAAAAACACTGACGGGTATATGACTGAAACGCGTAATTTAATCGGGTATCTGATCTTTTTATTCTCGAGCGGAGTGAACGCCAAAAACCCGCGGCGGGTTTCGCGGGGCCTTAGGTCTACGCCAACCACGAAATAGTTTTCCTTAAGGTTTGCAGTGACTCTTCTGGCCAGGGCAGTATCAGCCGGCATATTTTCTCCCATGCTTAAGCTGACGATGTCGTTAATCTCTTCTTCTCGCCAGCGGTACAAACCGCGCTCATAAGCATCATCTAATAGCACTTGATAATCTTTGAATTCAATTTTTTTATCTGTTTTGTTAACTATTTTAAGGTCAACGAGGATTACGGCGTCATTATCCAGCACAACTTCGCGATATTTGGGCCCATATTTATACTTGATTTTGCCAAAGGAAAAAGCAGCAGCTTCGATCACAAATTCATCGTCAACATAGCGCACATATTTGCCCTGGTCGGTTTCTACCATGGTTGACTTGGGGCTATCGATGACTGGTTCAAGATTATTAACATGTTTTGGCATCTCCGCGCAGCCGTGGGCAAGCAAACTGAAAGCAAAAACCAGCAGAACGAAATATTTTATTTTCATGCCCTGATTTTAGCGCGGGCGGGGGAAATGTCAAGGGGTGGGGAAGAGAAACAGAGTATCAGAAAACAGAAAGAGAGAAGCAGAGAGCAGAAAAACAGACGAGCAGAGATTTTTCTGATACTCTGACCCCTGATTTTCTGTTTTTCCCTGCCTGCCGATAGGCAGGTCTTTCTGATACTCTGATATTCTGATTTTCTTGAAAAGCTTGATTTTTTGTGGAAAGGATAAGGGATTTGAATAAAATTAATCTTCGAGATTCCCCAATCCCTTGTAAAGAGTGATTTTTAAGAAAAGTTATTAAATATTAGTGTGTTATATCACAAATCTTGCAAACGCTGTTATATTTCATCATATCTGAAGTGTTAACTATATACTTTGCTCTAGATAAGCGCGCATTGAAAGCATCTTCTATCCAGCCCCTAAGTTGGTCGGCTGAATTAGGTGCAGAATAATATCTCGCATAACAATTTTTTAATTCTTTATTCCAATTATCTTTAAAACGTTGAGGTAAAATGGCTCTATTGCCTTGAGAAGGCAGCACAATCCCAATAAGTCCGTTTGGAGTGTATCCCTCTCCTTGTCGTAAACTTGTTTTAATTTCCCAATCGACATATCGTCTACTATGTGTACATGAACCGATCAAGACCATAGTAACAGTAGAATCTTGCAAATACTTTTTTCTGATTTGAGTCATCACATATTCAGGCTTATCACTATAAATGAAATCGTCCTCGTCAGATATTCCAAGGGCTTTTGGTATAAATACCTTTTCTTGGTCAGCCCACTTAGACACAAAAGCGTTCACTTCATCCTCATCACCGTGGTAATACGGAAGAAATACTTTCCTTCGTTCCTTTTCTGTTGTTCTTGAGAGAAAAGCAGCAAGAGGATTTTGAGGTTTCTTTCTCGACAATAAAGAAGCAAGGCGGGCTAAATTATTTGCTTCCTCACGTGCTCTGGTTTCGCGCAGCAATTTTTCTAATGGCGATTCATACATGGTTATTTGTTTACCTCAATTGGCGGAATGCCAGCTGCTTGTGCTAAAAGATCAGCATATTGTTTTAACGTCTCTCTGAGTTTGTTTAACTTGTCTCGTAACTCTTTATTCCTTTCCCATTTGCTCTCGTGTTCGACCGACGATATGTTATCTTTCCGTGTGTATTCATATGATAGTAGAAGTGGATGCCAATAGGCCAAAACCGGTCGTAAAGCCGAGTTTAAAATAACAACCGCTATATATCCAAACGAAAGCTTCCCTTTCCCTTTTGGCTTCGCTATTGAGGGTCCGTATTTTCGTAATATTTTTCTTGTTTCTATAAATAATGCGTATAATGAGCTTAGTGCCTCTCTAAGCAAGCCATCTTCTGGCTTTAACTCTTCAACAGAAATCCTTGTGATCAACTCGATATATAATTCCCAAGCCGCTGATTGCTCGCTTTCGTCAGCTTTCCAAGTCCCTTCTATGTCAATAAAAGGTGTCTTGATTTTTGCTTTTACTGATCTCAGTGTAGCCGGTGATTTATTAGACATTTTCTTACCTCCATATCTTTGCAATTCGGTCTTTACATGCATTTATGTTATTATTTTCCCACCACACACTTCCCCTGTCAATGGATGGGGGTGGGGTGATGTTACTATTTTGAAATGTTAAGGGTTATTACTATTTTGAAATGTTAATTTCTCTGGTAACCTCTAGTTTAGAAAGGGAGGTTATCAGACATGGACAAGCAAAGGTTAATAGTAACAATGAAGGATATGCAAAGATAC
>JAHIUL010000224.1 GCA_018817195.1 Candidatus Margulisiibacteriota bacterium | reverse complement strand
TGGCAAAACTCATTTTATTCCACATATTCTGCATCCTGGCTTCCTGAAGCAGGGCATACTGGATTGGCACGCGCATATCCGGTGCTCCCAATTGCGCTTTAACTGAGCCGTCAACAAATTCAACCATTGAATGAATAAAGCTTTGCGGGTGGATAACAACTTCAATTTTTGAATAATCCAAGCCAAACAAATAGTGCGCTTCCATCACCTCAAAGCCCTTATTCATTAAAGTGGCGGAATCAATGGTAATCTTTGGGCCCATTTTCCAGGTAGGGTGTTGGAGGGCATCTTTGGCTGTCATAGAAGCTAACTTTTCAGGCAAGGTTTTAAGAAATGGCCCGCCGGACGCTGTTAAAATAATTTTATTAATTGTTTTGGGGTCTTCTCCGCGAATGCATTGGGCAATGGCACTATGTTCGGAGTCAATGGGGTAAACTTTGACTCCCGCAGCTTTAACTTCCTGCATAAAAATCTCACCAGCTGCAACTAAAACTTCTTTTGTGGCCAATGCAATATCTTTCTTGAGTTTTACGGCTTCAATAACAGGCAGCAAACAAAGCGAACCAGGAATAGCAACCACAACCATTTTAGCCGAAGCTTCTGTGGCAACTTTCATCAAGCCTTCCTGGCCAGTTAAGATCTGAACCTTGCTCGCGCCTAATTTTTGCTCAACCTTTTGCTTTACCGCATCGTTTTCAACCGAAACAATTTTAGGCGAGAATTTTTTGATCTGCTCAACAATTAAGTCGACCTCATCTTTAGCTGCCAGAGCCACAACAGTTAAGCTGCTGGGAAAGATTGAAACTACTTCAAGGGTTTGTTTGCCGATAGAGCCGGTTGAGCCGAGGATTGCAATACCTTTTTTCATGGTAGAAATATTATACTATATTTTCATATGTAGTATAATAGGGGTTAGAGGTGCTCAAAATGAAAAATCTATTAAAATGGACTGGAATAATCGTTGGGGTTTTGTTGGTCGTCATAATCGGCGCGGCTGTTGCCCTACCCATCTTCCTTCCCTTAGAAAAAATCAAAGACATTGCTGTTGCTAAAATTTCAGAAGCTATCAATCGTGATGTTACTGTTGAAAAAGTATCGTTTAATATTTTCTCCGGCATAAAACTGGAAAAACTTTCAATCAGCAACCGACCTGGTTTTGCTAAAAGACCTTTTGTTTCCGCCGACAGCATCGAGCTGCATTATGCTTTTTGGCCCATCTTTAAACGTCAGGTCATTATTACTGAATTTCGCTTAGTTAAGCCTGAGGTTTTGATTGAAAAAAGTGCGGCTGGGGAATTTAATTTCTCGGACATGACTGGGGGAAAACCAAAGGCAAAGGCTCCCTCGACTTCGCTCGGGACAAGCAAGGCAAAGGATAGGGAAGCAGGATTTTCGGTTATCATGAATACTTTCTCGATCCGAGATGGGAAAATTACTTATGCTGATTATGGGACCGGAACCAGCGTTGAGTTGAAAGAGGCTGACTTGACTGTTTCTGGAATTACCCTGGCAATGGTCAAGCCAATTGGGCTTAAGTTTGGCGCAACTGTTAACTATAAAGGCAAAGATATCCCACTATCACTCGCTGGAAAAATCGGTGTTAATTTAAAGAGTGAAGTTCTCAAACTGCCTTCTTTAAGTTTGGGCGTGGCTGGTGAAAAAGCTAATATTTCTGCAGCTGTTTCCCGCTGGAAAACCGGCCCGCAAATTGATTTTGCAATTTCATCAAAAAAATTGTCAGTTGATCCCCTGCTAGCTGTTTTTACAGCCGGCGCTTCTGCTCCTAAAAAAGAAAAACTACCCCGGGGAGAATTAACCAAAACAGTTGATAAGTCCTTAGCTAGCCTGCCTTATAAACTTGGGGTTAATGGGAGCCTAGATATTGGCAACGTGTCAGTCTTAGGGTTTGAAGCTGACAGGGTCAATCTTGGGGTTAAACTGGTTAACAAGAAGTTGACCGCTGATATTAAAGAAATTAAAATTTACGACGGAAAGCTATCCGGAAAAGCAACTGTAAATCTGGCCGCATCTGGTTTAAGTTATAATGTTAAAGATTTATCGTTAACTAATTTTAATGCTTCGCCTTTTTCCAATGCTGTAGTCAGTACATTTTTAACAAAATTAGAAGATCACGAAGACTTAATTGATAAAGTCTATGGCACCCTTGATATGTCCGCCTCCCTTTCTGGCCGCGGAGTAGAAGTCCCTGATATTATGGCCAATCTTGTTGCCTCAGGCTCCTTATCTCTTAAAAATGGCGAACTAAAAAGCTTAAAAATGATTGCGGCCATCGCTGATAAGATTAAGACCCCGGGGTTAAAACAAGACTTAAATATTTCTGAACTCTCGGCTAATTTCTCCATGAGGAACCAGGTTGTTACCATTAAAAACCTCAAGTTACTTGACCATGACCTTGGGGTTAACTTTGATGGCGCTCTAGATTTAAGCAAGCTGAAATATGTTGATGGCAACCGCCTAAGCTTACGCGCCTCCCCCTCTGCCACCGAGGGCCTATCCAGGGAATACAACCTATTCCGCGATGATAAAGGCTGGCTGGAGTTAACCTTTGAGTTAAAGGGTAACTTAAAACGGCCTATTCCTATGCCTATTTTAGAAAAACCAGTTGAAAAAGCCGTTGAAAAGGTCAAACTCAAGATCGATGCCAAGAAAAAAGAAGTTGAAGAAGCAGCCAAAAAGAAGCTAGAAGAAGAAAAGAACCGCCTTGCAGAAGAGGCTAAAAAGAAGCTGGAAGAAGAAGCAAAGGATAAACTAAAGGACCTTATTAAGTTCTAAAAAAACACAAGTTTTTACCCCTCTAACACGATATATATAGTAAGAAAGGTAAGAGGTGAGCAACATGAAAAAATGGATTGCCGGAGCTATATTATTTGGACTATTAATTTCTACAGCTGGGACTGTCGCAGCAGACACGATTAACCCTGCGGGATCTGACCCTTTAGAAGTAGAGCTAAAACAGCTTTATTCTGAGCCGACCAAGAATTCTAACCTGATTTTTGAAATCCCAATTGAGGTCAAACTGCTTGATGTTTCAGAAAACTATGACTGGTACAAGGTCAAGATTTCCTTTGGCATTGGCCCTTTTGTCTATACTTATGTAGGCTGGACAAAAATCCCTTTAACCCAGATTCTAGCTGAAAGGGAAGAAGAAATCAGCAAAATTGCCCTCAAACCTGCTGGGGAGTAAACTCCGCTTGCCTCACTAATTTGCAGCTGATATAATGCCCCCAAAGTGTCTTAAAGGGGGTGACTTTTTTGGGCAACATTTTAAAAGAACTCTATAGTCTAAAAGCATTGGGCCTGGGTTGGGCTGTTTGGTGGAGAAGCTTTCTTGTTATATTGGTAAACGCCGTAATTATCATGGTCTTATCCATGATTTTGCAGTACTTCCCCTCGGCAATTGCTAACCTGCTCAATATCATTATTACTATATACATGGTTATCTTGGGCTTTTTGGCCATGGGCTGGGCAGTCATTAAAATTAAAGACAAGATTTAAGGTTATCAAAGATAGCTTAATAAAGGGTTCCTATATTTTTAGGGGCCCTTTTTGCTTGCCCTGAGCGGAGCCGAAGGGTTGGGCCTCTTGGCAAAAAAGTAAAAGGACGCTATACTAGTATTTAGTCAAATCTTGGAGGTAACACTATGTTTGCTTTAAGCCCATTATTATTCCCAATCATTTTCCTTTTGGTCATTTCCATAAAACAGGTTAACCAGTATGAACGCGGAGTCAAGTTTCGCTTGGGTAAGTTTATCGGCATCCTTGAGCCAGGCTGGCACATTGTCCTGCCTATTATAGAAGGCTTTACCAGAGTTGACGTCAGGGTCAAGGCAGTTGACGTGCCTGACCAGGAAGCCATGACGCGCGACAACATCTCTGTCCGGATCAACGCGGTTATATATTATAAAGTTAAGTCCGCTGAAAAATCTGTGATTGAAGTTGAAAACTTTTATTTTGCCATGTCACAACTAGCCCAAACCACTATGCGCAATATTGTGGGCGAAGGCAGCCTGGATGAGGTCTTAAGCCAAAGAGAAAACATCGCTAACAAAATTCAACAAATTATTGACAAGGCCTCGGATCCTTGGGGCATTCAAGTGGTGGATGTTTCGCTAAAAGACATCATTCTTCCTGAAGATATGAAGCGCACCATGGCCAAGCAAGCAGAAGCAGAAAGGGAAAAACGCGCTGTTATTATTAAGGCTGAAGGCGAAGTTATTGCAGCAGACAACATGTCCAAAGCTGCCAAAATACTGTCTGCAGCTGACGGCGCACTGCATCTTAGAACATTACAATCGATCAATGACTTAAGTTCTGACCAATCAAACACCGTTATTGTTGCCCTGCCGCTGGAAGTCCTGCGGGCGTTTGAGTCGTTTAGCAAAGGGAAGTAATGCAGGAAAAAGAAGCGCTTAAAAAACTGCTTATAGAAACAGGCGCAGTTAAAACCGGCAACTTTACTCTCTCTTCAGGCAAGAAAAGCAATTTTTATGTTGACTGCCGCAAAGTCACGCTTCACCCAGAAGGCGCTCGTTTAATTGCTAAAATCATTTTGGACAAGATTAAGGAAACTCGTGTTGACGCAATTGGTGGATTAACCCTTGGGGCAGACCCTATAACATCCGCAGTTGTCACCTTAAGTGATATTCCTGGGTTTATTGTCAGGAAAAAAGCCAAAGAACACGGCACCGGCCAAAAAATAGAAGGAATAATTGAGTCTGGCTGGGATGTTGTTATTGTTGAAGATGTCGCCACAACAGGCGCTTCGGCCCTTCAAGCGATTGAGGCAGCCGAAGCTATTGGCGCTAAAGTTATAAAAGTTATTTCTGTGGTTGATCGTGAAGAAGGTTCGGCCCAGGCTTTAAAAAAATACGACTTTGACCCTATCTTCAAAAAGTCGGAACTGATCATGCCCCTGTAGCTCAGTTGGTAGAGCGCATCCATGGTAAGGATGAGGTCACGAGTTCAACTCTCGTCGGGGGCTATTCCGGGTATTGACAACCCCCCGGGGTAGTAGTGTATAATAAATCATTGTCGCCAAAAGTTGATTATTTGGCCGAAAAAAGACACTTAAATTAGGAGGAGAAAAAATGGCTAGAGAAAAGTTTGAGAGAAAGAAACCGCATTTGAACGTTGGAACAATTGGACACGTTGATCACGGGAAAACAACATTAACATCAGCAATCACCGGATATTTAGCAGCAAAGGGCATGGCCAAGGCCAAGGCTTTTGATGAAATCGATGCTGCGCCTGAAGAAAAGGCTCGCGGTATTACTATTGCTATTGCCCACGTTGAATATGAAACAGAAAAGCGCCACTACGCCCACATTGACTGCCCGGGCCACGCAGACTACGTTAAAAATATGATCGTTGGCGCAGCCCAGATGGATGGCGCCATTCTGGTTGTTTCCGCGGCCGATGGTCCGATGCCGCAAACACGAGAACACATCCTGCTTGCCCGCCAGGTTAACGTTCCTTCCATTGTTGTATTCCTTAATAAATGCGACATGGTTGATGACAAAGAATTAATCGATCTGGTTGAAGTAGAAACAAGAGATTTGCTTAAAAAATATGAGTTCCCGGGCGACGATATTCCAATTATTAAAGGGTCGGCCTTAAAGGCAATGGAGGATCCAAGCGGTGATGCAGGCAAGGCTATCCAGGAACTATTAGACGCTCTGGACAATTATATTCCCGCCCCGGAAAGACCCCTGGATAAGCCGTTTTTAATGTCAGTTGAAGACGTTTTCACAATTACCGGTCGGGGAACCGTTGGCACCGGTAGGATTGAAAGGGGCAAGGTAAAGGTTGGTGAAGAGGTAGAAATTGTTGGTCTTGGCGCCCACAAAAAATCAGTTGTTACCGGCGTTGAAATGTTCCGCAAAACGCTGGATGAAGGGATGGCCGGAGACAACGTTGGTTTGCTTATGCGCGGGGTTGAAAAAGACGAGCTAAAACGCGGCATGGTTATTGCCAAGCCCGGCTCAATCAAACCGCACAAAAAGTTTGACGCCCAGGTTTACGTCCTAAAGAAAGAAGAAGGCGGCAGGCACACCCCATTTTTTAATGGCTATAAACCGCAATTCTTTGTTAGAACAACTGACGTTACTGGTGAAATAAAACTACCGGAGAAAGTGGAAATGGTCATGCCGGGAGACAATATCGTGATGACCGTTGAGCTGATCACTGACGTCGGGATTGAGGAAGGCATGCGTTTTGCTATTCGCGAAGGCGGCCGAACAGTCGGAGCAGGAGCTGTTTCTAAAATTATTGCTTAATTTGCGTCCTTAGCAAATTCTATGAAAGAAGTCCCGACTAGTCGGGACTTCTTCATTATTAGAGGGTTATATGCGAACATTAATTAAAATCCTCGGAATAGTTGCCTTGATTTTAGCGGTTTTTGCCCTTTCCCTGGTTGCTTATGATTTCTTCATGTCGCGCAGGGGCTTTCCAGCCAAGAGCTTTATCAATGGCGTCAATGTTTCATATTTGACCCAGGAACAAGCTGTTGAAAAGCTACAAAAATATACTGCCTCCCAATTATTTACAAAACTTGTTACCCTGGAAACACCAACTGCCTTTGTGCATTTTCCTCCGGAAAAGATCGGCATTGACATTGACAGGCCTGCCAGTGTAAAGCTGGCCTTTAGGCTCTCGCGCAAGCCTAATTACCTTGATGAGCTAAGATATCGCATGAGCGAGGGCGCAACCTTTACCCCCCTGCTATTCTCTATTGATGAAGAAAGGCTAAACGCTGTGTTATCTGTTATTGCCGAAGAAATTAAAACCGCTTCCAAAGAAGCAGCTATTAGGTTTGAAGAAAAGACTGGCGCCTATCACATCACAGCCGACATTCCAGGACAAGAGCTAAGCATTAAAAGAACTATTTCCGCAGTTAAAAAGGGGCTTCTTAGGGGGCAAAGGTCTTTTTACCTTAAAATTGACTACATTATGGCCAGGGTAACAGAAGAAGAACTGCGGGCACACCCCCCAGTCAATTATTTGGCAGGCTACACCACCTATTATGGCTCACATGATTCAAAAAATCGTATTCATAATATTAAACTGCTGGCTGAGCGCGTTGACAACACGTTATTAATGCCTGGGGAAACCTTCTCCGCAGTCGACTTACTCGGTGAAGTAACCGAGGAAAACGGCTTTAAAGAAGCCTTTGTCATTATTAACGGCGAACTGGTCCCCACTCTGGGAGGGGGAGCCTGCCAAATAGCCACGACATTATATAATGCGGTTTCTTTAGCCGATCTGCAAGTTTTAGAAAGAAAAAACCATTCCTTTTATTTTAATATTTATCCGCTGGGCAGGGACGCAGCCGTTTATCCCGGCCATCTTGATTTCAAGTTTAAAAATGACGCCCACTACCCTGTTTTGTTTAAAGCAACAGCAACAGACAAAAAGCTTTCTTTCAAGGTTTTTGGCACACCGCCCAAAAAAAATGTAGAGTTTTCAGCGGTTAAGGTTTTTGGCAAGCCGGCAGACAGCGACAAGTTTATCCCTATGTCGCTAAAAGCTGTAATTGACGAAGATCTTCCCTTTCGCACAGAAGTAACACGCACGGTTTATGAAAAAACAAAAAAAATCAAAGAAGAAACCATTAAGAGTTTCTATAAGCTCTATGGCGACAAAGACAATGTGCCCATCAAAAGTCCGGAGTCCATCTAATGCAGCAAACAATTGCCCGTTCAGCAGAACTCTCAGGCGTAGCGCTGCATTCCGGCCAAACCGCCAAAATAAAACTTTCGCCGGCTGAAGAAGATTATGGCATTAAGTTCATTAAAGGTGGCCAGGAAATATCAGCCAGCCTTGGGAACCTTGTTTCAACCAAGCGGGGAACTTCCCTTAAGGGGATATCTGTTACTGAGCATCTTTTGGCCGCGATCTACGGCCTGGGAATAGATAACGTTAAAATAGAAGTTGAGGGAAAAGAGATTCCCAATCTTGACGGCAGCAGCCTGCCCTTTGTCCAAGCATTAAAACAAGCAGGGTCAATAGAACAAAAAGCAGAAAAAAATTATTTTAGAGTTAAAGCTCCAATCAAAGTTGCCGATAACAACGCATCGCTAGAAGCCTTGCCGTATAATGGATTTAGGATTGATTTTATGGTAAACTTTCCTTCGGTTGGCGAGCAAAAGATCCGCTTTGAGCTTGGGCAAAATGATTTTTCTTCAGAAATTGCTCCGGCTCGCACTTTTGGCTACATTGAAGAGCATGAAGCCTTGAAAAAAGCCGGCTTAGGCCGCGGGGCAACAGAACAAAATGTGCTGATCTTAAGCCAAAAAGGCTATGTTAACCAGCCGCGCTTTACTGATGAGCCAGTCAGGCACAAAGTGCTTGATTTAATCGGCGACCTGGCCTTGCTGGGCCAGCCAATTTTGGGGCACTTTAAGGCAGTTAAATCAGGCCACAAGTTAAACACAGAATTAATGAGGAGGCTAAAATTATCATGACTGTAATGGACATAAAAGAAATCGCAAAAATCATCCCCCATCGCTACCCCTTTCTTCTAATTGACCGCATAATTGAATTGGAAGAAGGCAAGCGTGCGGTTGCCATTAAAAACGTCACTATGAACGAGCCCTTTTTCCAAGGGCAC
>JAHIUL010000223.1 GCA_018817195.1 Candidatus Margulisiibacteriota bacterium | reverse complement strand
TCCGTGAACAAATTGCCATTGCTGCCGGTGAAAAACTTCATATCCGTCAAGGCGATGTTAAATTCTATGGCCATGCCATTGAATGCCGCATTAACGCGGAAAATTACGAAAGAAATTTTATGCCGTCTCCAGGAGAGATAAAAGCCTATCTGGCGCCAGGCGGGCTTGGCGTTAGGATTGACAGCCACGTTTATCCCGGCTATATAGTCCAGCCCCATTATGATTCACTGGTAGCCAAGATAATCACTTGGGGCAAAGATCGGATGACAGCCATCAATCGTATGGAAAGGGCCTTGGATGAATATGTGATTGACGGCATCCACACCACTATTCCTTTTCACCTAAAGGTTTTGCGTAACGAAGCTTTTCGCCGCGGAGAAGCCACCACTAAATTCCTGGAAGAACATTTTGGGGCACCTGCTTAAATATGGGTAAACGAAGCACTTCCAGGCGTGTTGCTATGCAGGCCATCTATCAGGCTGATATCGGCGGCTTTGATATTGAAACAGCCGTCAAAAATATTATTGAAAGTGAAAAATTTATTCCAGAAACCGTTGAGTTTGCCGAGTATTTAGCAAGAAAAGCCTGGGAAGCAAAAGAGGAATCAGACCAGGATATTACCAGGCTGGCAATTGACTGGCCACTTGACCGCATCAGCAAAGTTGACCGCAGTATCTTAAGATTAGCCATTAAAGAATTAAGATTAAAAGAAACACCGGATTCAGTCATTATTAACGAGGCGATTGAACTGGCAAAAAAATATTCTGGAGAAGAATCTTCGCGTTTTATCAACGGTATTTTAGGCGCTTTTGTGCGCCAGAAAGACAAATAGAGACTGCTTCCTTCTCGTTGTTTTAGCCCCAAAAATATGATATTATTAAGTATTATGTTCACCGGCATTATTGAAGAGTTAGGCAAAGTAGTAAGCTTAACCAGAAGCAGCCAAACCGGCAGGCTAACCATTGCTGTGTCCAAGGATTTTTCACAGGTTAAAACTGGTGAAAGTATTGCTGTAAACGGCTCTTGTTTGACTGTTACTGCGGTTAAACGGGGCAATCTAGAGTTTGATCTTTCCTTTGAAACCCTGCAAAAAACCACACTTCATACGGTAAAATTAGGCGATAAAGTTAACCTTGAAAGGGCACTGCCGATTGCCGGCCGCTTGGGCGGTCATCTTGTTTCCGGCCATGTTGACGGTATAGGCGAGATCAGACAAAAAATCAGCCAGAGTAAAGGCCTAGAGCTTCATGTTTCAATCCCCAGCCAGCTGCTGACGTATGCTGTGCAAAAAGGTTCAATTTCCTTAGACGGCATCAGTTTAACTATTGCAGATATCAGGAAATCTTTGTTAATTATTTATGTCGTGCCGCACACAGCAAAAGTGACAACCCTTGGCCAAAAAAACATTGGCGATCAGATTAATATTGAGGTTGATTTATTATCAAAATATATCGAGCGCCATCTGAGGCAGGAAGTTAATAAAGGCATCAGCGATGATACCTTGAGCCGGGTGGGATTTTTGCCCATGGGCTGGATAGATAACTGAAAATGCAAAACGAAAAACTAAAAATTGTATTTAATAAAATAGAAGAAGCTATAGAAGATATTCGTAATGGCCGAATGGTTGTTGTAGTTGATGATAAGGACAGGGAAAACGAAGGCGATTTAGTTATGGCAGCAGAAAAAGTGACGCCTGATGCCATTAATTTTATGATTACTCACGGCCGCGGCCTAGTTTGTGTTCCTATGAGTGAAGAACGTTTAGAAGAGCTTTCTTTGCCTCAAATGGTGGACCAAAACCGTGAAGCCATGAAAACAGCTTTTACAGTTTCAGTTGATGCCAGTGCTAAATACGGTGTTACAACCGGTATTTCTCCGTCAGACAGGGCCAAAACAATTGAGGTTTTAATTAATCCAAAATCAACAAAAGATGATTTGGCTAAACCTGGGCATGTTTTTCCGCTGCGCATGCAGCAGGGCGGGGTCCTAAAAAGGGCAGGCCATACTGAAGCCGCAGTTGATCTGGTTAAACTGGCAACGCTTTATCCAGCTGCTGTTATTTGTGAAATTATCAATCAGGATGGGAATATGGCCCGTACGCCGGAATTAATTGAGTTTGCCAAAAAGCATAACCTGAAAATAGTTTCTATTGCTGATCTAATCTCTTATCGCAAGAAAAACGAAAAATTAATCAAACGCACATCTTGCGTGAAATTACCGACCAAACATGGCGAATTTATAGCGTACGGGTATGAAGACCTCTTAACCGGCGACCATCATATTGCCCTGGTTAAGGGGAAAATTTCCAAGAACGATACAGTTTTAGTCAGGGTCCACTCTGAGTGTTTAACCGGAGATGCGTTGGGTTCCAAACGGTGTGATTGCGGTGAACAATTAGATAAAGCTTTAGAAAAAATAGAATTTTGCGGCCAGGGAGTGCTGCTTTATATGCGCCAGGAAGGCCGCGGTATTGGCCTGGCTGATAAGTTAAGGGCGTACGAAGCGCAGGATAAGGGGATGGATACGGTTGAGGCCAATTGTTTCCTTGGCTACCCTGCAGATCTTAGAAATTACGGCATCGGCGCCCAGATCATGGTTGATCTGGGACTTGCCAAAATCAGGCTGATTACCAATAACCCGCGCAAAATTGTGGGTTTAGAAGGTTATGGGTTAGATATTGTTGAACGGATTCCAGTTGAGATTGAGCCTAATAAGTTCAATAAAAAATACTTGGAAACAAAGCGAGAAAAGCTCGGGCATCTTTTAAATAATGCCCTGGGCAAACCCCTCGACAGAGCTCGGGGTAAAGGAGATGGTGATCATGGTAAAAATAGTTGAAGGAAATCTGGACGCAAGTAAACTTAAAATAGGCATCATTGTTTCGCGTTTCAACGACTTGATCTCAAATGGCTTGTTGGACGGTGCGCTGGATTGTTTAAAGCGTCATGGAGCCAAGGAAGCCAATATCCAGGTTGTCAAATCTCCTGGTTCTTTTGAAATGCCGCTGGTGGCCAAGAAAATTGCCAAGAAGTTTGATGCTGTGATATGTTTAGGCGCTGTTATCCGCGGCGGCACGCCGCATTTTGAATATGTGGCGGCAGAGGCGGCTAAAGGCGTGGCCAAGGTTTCCTTGGAAACCGGTGTGCCGGTTGTTTTCGGCGTATTGACCACGGATAATTTGGAACAAGCATTGGAAAGAGCAGGGGTCAAAGCTGGCAATAAGGGTTTTGATGCCGCTATGACTGCGATTGAATTAGCAAATCTAAGTGAGGAGTTATAAAAAGTGGCAAGAGTAGTACTGGAAAACGTAAATAAAAAGTTCGGCGATGTAGTAGCGGTTAAAGATATCAATTTAGAAATTAAGGACCAGGAATTCATGGTGTTGGTTGGCCCGTCTGGCTGCGGCAAGACAACAACCTTAAGGATGGTGGCCGGGCTTGAAGAGATAACTTCAGGCAAGATTTATATTAATAATGATCTAATCAATGATGTTCCGCCAAAGGACCGGAATATTGCCATGGTTTTCCAGAATTACGCTCTTTATCCACACATGAAGGTTTATGATAATATGGCTTTTGGCTTAAAACTGCGCAAGGTGTCTAAGCAGGAAATTAAAGAACGTGTCGGCGAAGCGGCTGATATTCTTGGTTTGTCAGAGCTTTTGGACCGTTATCCAAAACAGCTTTCAGGCGGCCAGCGGCAGCGTGTGGCGCTTGGCCGGGCAATTGTGCGTCGGCCGGCAGTATTCTTAATGGACGAACCTTTGTCCAACTTGGATGCTAAACTCAGAGTGCAGATGCGATCTGAATTACAGCGTATCCATAAGACATTAAAAGCTACTGTTATTTATGTTACCCACGACCAGGTGGAAGCCATGACTCTGGGACAGCGAATTTCAGTTATCCTTAATGGTGAGCTCCAACAGGTTGATAATCCTTTAACAGTTTATTCAAACCCATCAAACCGTTTTGTTGGCGGTTTTATCGGCAGCCCGCCTATGAACTTTATTAACGGGACTGTTATCAAGAAAGATAACAAATATACTTTTGAATGTGAAGGTTTTAGGATGTCAATTCCAGATAGTGTTGCGAATTTACTGGAGAATTATGTTGGCAAAGAAGTTATTTTTGGCATTAGGCCGGAAGATGTCTGGGATGTGCCGTCATCAGAGTGGATTAAAGAAAAGCTTTACTTGGACAGCCTGGTTGATTTCCGCGAAATTATTGGCGCGGAAACTTATCTTTATGTCCATGTTGGCGGCGTTCCTCTGGTTTCACGTGTCAATGGCTTATGTGACGCTTCTACTGGCAGCGAGTTTAAAATTGTGATTAACTTGAACAAGGTCCATTTCTTTGATCCAGAAAATCAGAAAGCTATAATCTAATTACGAATTACTAATTACGAATGAGGAATGAAGAATTATTATTCGAAAAGTCATCTGCCGGACGTAAAGCATATTCTTTGCCTGATTTAGACGTTCCTGCTGAAAAAATTGAGAAACTAATCCCCAAAGAACTATTAAGAGAAAACCTTGACCTGCCTGAATTATCAGAAGTTGATGTTATTCGTCATTTTACCAGGCTTTCACAAAAGAATTTTGGGGTAGACACTGGTTTTTATCCTCTTGGCTCCTGCACTATGAAATATAATCCCAAAGTAAATGAAGAGGTAGCGAAGCTTGAAGGCTTTACAGATATTCATCCATACCAGCCAGCAGAAGAAGTGCAGGGTATATTGGAGTTGCTTTATAACTTTGAACAATATCTCTGTGCTGTTCTTGGCTATGATGCGTTTACTTTCCAGCCAGCTGCAGGCGCGCATGGGGAATTGACGGCATTATTGATGATAAAGGCGTATCATGACGATAACTTAAAACTTAAAAGTCAAAACTCAAAAGTAAGGAATAAGATTATAATACCGGATTCGGCTCACGGAACTAATCCTGCTTCCGTAACCATGGTTGGTTATGAGGCTGTGGTAGTTAAATCTAATGGCCGCGGTAATATTGATATTGATGCTCTAAGGAAAGCTGCGGGTGAAGATACTGCTGGATTAATGTTGACTAATCCTAATACCTTAGGTTTATTTGATGAGCATATTGTTGAAATAGCTGAGATTATTCATAAGGCAGGCGGCTTACTTTATTATGACGGAGCTAATGCCAATGCAATACTTGGTTATTGTCGACCAGCTGATTTGGGCTTTGATGTAGCGCATTTTAACCTGCACAAGACATTTGCCACTCCGCATGGTGGAGGAGGGCCTGGTTCTGGACCAGTAGGGGTAAATAAAAAGTTAGAACCATTTTTGCCGATACCTAGGGTTGTGAAACAAGGGGCGAACTTCAAACTTCAAACCAAAAACTTCAAAAAGTCGATAGGCCGCGTCCACTCATTCCACGGCAACATCAATGTAATTGTCAAAGCATACGCTTATCTTCGATCTCTTGGGGCAAAAGGTTTAAAAGAAGTATCTGAGAATGCAGTTTTAAACGCTAATTATGTGATGAATCGTTTAAAAGAATATTATTATTTACCATACGATCGAATTTGCCAACATGAGTTTGTGATCTCAGCTAAATGGCAAAAGGAAAAATATGGCGTCAAAGCCTTAGATATTGCTAAACGATTGCTTGATTATGGTTTTCATCCGCCGACAATTTATTTCCCATTAATTGTTGAAGAAGCCATGATGATAGAACCTACTGAAACTGAATCGAAAGAAACTTTGGATGAGTTTTGTGATGCCATGATTAAAATTGCTAAGGAATGTGAAACTGATCCAGAAAAGGTCAAAAATGCCCCGCATACGACTCCAGTTAGACGATTAGACGAAACAAAGGCAGCCAGAGAGTTAAATCTGAGATGGCAGCCTGGCGCTTAATAAAAACACCTAAACTCTCCGGTTTAACTAACATGCAGACTGACCTTAAGATGTTTCATGATTTTGAGGCCGGGCTTATTTCGTCAACTCTAAGAATTTATTCCTGGAAGCCAAAATGTATTTCTTATGGTTATGCTCAGAAGGTGGATAGGTTGATCGCCCTTCGACAGAGCTCAGGGCAAGGTGGATCGGAAGCACAAAAAAGAGATTGGGATATAGTCAAACGACCAACTGGTGGAGGGATTGTTTTTCATAATGAGGCGGAAGTTACATATTCACTGATAACAGAACTTGATAATCCAAAGTTGCCCAAGGGCTTAGTTCCTTCCTATAAAAAACTTTCTGAGGCGATTGTGCACGCTTTAAATTTGTTCAATATTAATTCTGAGCTAAAACCAACCCAAGAACCCGCTAACCCGCCGACTCGCAACAGTTTATGCTTCTCTTACCCCGCTGAGTACGAAGTCGTGGTTGATGGCAGGAAAATCGTCGGCAGCGCGCAGAAGCGCGGGAAGCGGACGCTTCTTCAGCAGGGATCAATCTTTGTCAGAAACACCTCAGAAGACGATTTTTCCCTGTTAAAGCAGCCAAACCAGGCGTATAATGCTGTCAGCGTTGAGGAAGTTCTAGGTAGAACAGTTGGTTTTGAGGAATTATATGAAGCTCTAGTAGTGGGCTTTTGTGAAACTCTCAAAATAGAACTTAAAACTCAAAAGTTATAACTGAAAACGACAACTTAAAATTCAAAACGTTTTTAGTTTTATGTTATAGTTTTGCATTTTACGTTTTAAGTTTTGAATTATTGGAGGCCAGTATGTCAAATTGGCAAGATATATTTGAAAAATTAGACAACTACCGTTTTAAACTCCCCAAAACATTTAAGCCTGGCATGCGCACGGATGGCTTGATCTATGCAGATGAAGCCATGATTGACCACATTTTTAAAGAGAATGCGCATATTCAGGTAGCTAATGTGGCTTGTTTGCCTGGTATTGTTGGCAATTCCTTGGCCATGCCGGATATTCATTTTGGTTATGGGTTTCCCATCGGCGGGGTGGCTGCCTTTGATCCTGATAATGAGGGCATTATTTCTCCTGGCGGAGTTGGATATGATATAAATTGCGGCGTTCGAGTCCTGCGCACTGATCTTGAAAGGAAGGATATTGAGCCCAAGTTAAAAGATATTGTCGCGGCTTTGGCAACAAATGTTCCATCTGGAGTAGGCTCAGAAAGCGATCTTTCATTATCAAAAAAAGACCTAGATAAACTGCTGGTTGAAGGCTCTGCTTGGGCAGTTAAGCATGGCTATGGCACAGGTGATGATATTGAACACACTGAGGCCAGGGGTGCTTTGCCTGGCGCTGATCCATCACTTGTTTCATCACGCGCCAAGGAACGGGGCACTTCTCAGCAAGGCACGCTTGGATCTGGCAACCATTTTTTGGAAGTTCAGTATATTGAAGAGATATATGACGAGAAAATTGCCGCGGCCTGGGGCTTGTTTGTTGGCCAGGTGACGATCATGGTACACTCCGGTTCCCGCGGTTTTGGCCACCAGGTCTGCACAGACTATATCCAGGTGATGCAAAAAGCCGCGCAAAAATACGGCATAAAACTGCCGGATCGCCAATTATGCTGCGCGCCAGTATCATCACCTGAGGGCAAAGACTACTTTGGCGCTATGGCTGCGGCAGCTAATTATGCCTGGTGCAACCGCCAGATGCTGATGCACTGGACATGCGAGACATTTGCTCAAGTTGTTGGAGGCTCAAGGTCAAAATTGGGCATTAATTTGGTCTATGATGTGGCGCATAATATTGCGAAGATGGAAAAGCATCGAGTCAAGGACCAGGACCGGGAAAAGGACAAGGTGCTATGCGTACACCGGAAAGGGGCGACAAGGGCTTTTCCAGCTGGACATCCAGAATTGTCTGCTGATTATAAGGCAACAGGGCAGCCAGTTCTAATTCCGGGAGATATGGGCAGATATTCTTATTTATTAGTTGGCACAGATTTAGCAATGAAAGAAACCTGGGGATCGGTTTGTCATGGTGCCGGCAGGATGATGAGCCGGTCTGAAGCGACGCGGACTTATCGAGCTGGACAGTTAGTTGCTGATTTAGAGAAAAAAGGTATTTATGTTCGCTCTACCAGTAAAAAAGGTTTAGTTGAAGAAGCGCCTGGGGCTTACAAAGATGTTCGTGAAGTCGTAGGGGTTGTCCACAATTCCGGCTTAGCCAGAAAAATTGCTAAGATGCGGCCAATGTGTGTGGTGAAAGGATAAGGGAACTGTGATATGAGAGACGCGATAAGAGAAGCAATGTTCTATGAAAAGTTAGCGGACAACAAAGTCCAATGCACGCTCTGTCCCTGGAAGTGTAAGATATCTCCTGGCAAGGGTGGATTCTGCGGCGTTCGGGAGAATAGGGATGGCAAGCTTTATACTTTAATTTATGGGAAACTTTCTTCTTTAGCAGTAGATCCAATCGAAAAGAAGCCTCTTTTTCATTTTTATCCTGGGACTAAAGTTTTGTCCTTGGGAACTTACGGCTGCAACATGCAATGCGGGCATTGCCAGAATTGGAACATCTCGCATGTTGTTTTGACCAAAAGTACCAAGACCGGTAAAACATTTCCTTTGGGACAAGAAATGATCCCGGAATATGTTCCTCCTGAAAGATTGATTGAGCTGGCTAATAAACATAATTGCCAGGGCATTGCCTGGACATATAATGAACCTACTATTTGGTTTGAATATGCTTATGATGGGGCAATCCTAGCCAAAAAGAACGGACTTTATACAGTTTGGGTAACCAATGGCTATATTATGCCGGAAGCTTTGGATAAAATTGGACCTTATCTCGATGCTTTTCGCGTGGATGTTAAAGGATTTAATAAAGACTTTTACTTTAAATTGGCAAAGACCAGGAATTTTCAACCTGTATTGGATGCCGCTGAACGCGCTAAAAAGAAGTGGAATATGCATGTTGAAATCATTACTTTAGTCATTCCAACGATGAATGACGATGATGTTCAATTAAAAAGTATTGCTAATTGGATAGTTGATAAACTTGGGCCTGAAACTCCCTGGCATGTAACACGCTTTTATCCTTGCCTTGATTTCAGCCATCTGCCCCCAACGCCTGTTGAGACATTAGAAAAAGCGGTTAAAATTGGTAAGGAGGCTGGTTTAAAGTTTGTCTATGTTGGCAACGTAGCCGGGCATAAGGGAGAGAATACTTATTGTCCGAAATGCAAAAAGCTGCTAATTGAAAGAGTGGGTTATCAAACTCAGATTAAGAATATAGCAGATGGAAAATGCGAATCGTGCGGCCAGGATCTAAATATCAGGGCTTAAACCTTTTTAGCAGCACAAAAAGTAAGTATACCCCAAGAGTAATAGCCAGCAGAATCATGGCAAGAGATAATTTCCAGCCGTCGATTGGATGTTCAACTTTGTAACCTGTTTGGGCAATTGTGATCGTCTCAGCATGGATATCTAAGTCGCCGCCATGCTCGGGACATGCTCGATGAAATGTTCCGGTAACTTTTACGCGGTCGCCAATATGGTTATAGTCGCCGATGAGCTTTATATCGTTAAGCATATTTTTAGTGGCCCAGACGCCAATACTGCGAAGGCCGCCGTTGATATTAATCCAGGCGTAATCACCGCGAACCATAATATCGCCGATTACTTCTCCAATAACTTCAACCTTTTGGTTGTCAAAAGCTGGGGCGTTGTTGACTAGTTGGTTGCAGGAAACAGTAACGCCATGTGCTGGCGAATTAACAATTAACAATGACCCAATTAACAACAATGAATAAATAATTTTCATTTGCTTCTTCCTTGTGCTCCGCTGATCCTGGCAACAAAAAGCCCGACTAAAATAAAGATTGAAATAAACTCAAGCCTGCCCAGCCACATTTGAATAATATAAGTAACCTTTAAACCGGCCGGCATGGCTGCATCAGTTATGCCGGTTGATAGGCCAACATTGGCTGCGGCTGAAACAGATTCAAAAAGAGATTCATTGAGCGGATAACCGTAATAAAGGCCGATAATTGTGCCGGCAAAATAAGTAACAATATAACTGATTAAAATAACAAAAGCAGAGCGAACTAAACGGTCTTCAAGCAAAATATCTTTGATATGATGCATTTTGGCCAGGACCAGGGCTGTGCCTGGCGACATGATGCGTTTAATATCCTGTATCAATGCTTTATAAAAGATGCCGATCCTTAAAGCTTTAATGCCGCCGGCAGTTGAACAGGCTGAGCCGCCAAAACCCATGGCTAAAATAGCCATTAATAATGCCAAGCCTCCCCATTCGTTAGGGAACTGCGGCGCATAAATTGTCATAAAGCCTGTGCCGGAATGAGCGGAAATAATTTGATAAAACCCCTTGCGGAACACGGCCAACCAGTTGGGGTAAACGGCTAATTGGGTTAAACCAACCAGCGTGATTACAAATAATGTAGAAATAGAAATAAATAGAGTCCGTGTTTCAATATTCTTAAAAACCTCCTTAAAATTCCTGCTCCACAGCGCGTAGTGCAGACTAAAGTTTATTGTACCGAGAATCATCAGCACAATAGTGACTAATTCATACGGCAAACTATGATAGTAAAGAATGCTTTGTGACTGAGGGCTGAATCCGCCGGTGTCAAAAGCAGCCATAAAGATCCACATACCGTGTAAAAGTGAGCGGACAAAAGGCATGCCTTCCAGAAAACCGATCAGCGTCAAAAGACTGCCGCCAATGGCCAGGTAAACAAAGCTGATAAACCAAATAAAGCGGGCTGTTTGGATAACATTAGGTAAAACCTTTTCTTCCCTGGCTTCACCAACATACATGCGGTAAGCGCCGGCTGTGCCTTTGACCAAAAAGGTCAGGGCAATCACAACAATTCCCTGGCCGCCTAAAAACATCATCAAGTGGCGCCACATGTTAAGCGAAACCGCGGCATGGTCCAAGTCCTGGATTAAAGCTAACCCAGTGGTGGCAAAACCGCTCATCGCGTCAAAACAGGCGTCCAAATAACTTACATAATGATGGGACAGGTAGAGGGGAATAGCCCCCAAAAACATAGCAATCAGCCAGGCCAATGATGTAACAGCCAGTCCTTGGCTCCAGTTCATATCATGCGTTGAAGGAAACACCTTTTGCAGCAGCAGACCGATTAAAATTGAAATCAACATACTGATAAGAAAGTTTATTGCCTGGTCCCATTCCTGGAAGATCAGGGCAGTAACCAGTGGGATAATAAAAATAAAACCAAGGGCAACAGTTAACCTGCCTAAGTAATAGGCAATTGTCCTTAAGTCTTCATTTGTTGGCCTTAAAAGCATATTTGTTATTCAGTTCCGAGCAGGGCCTGCCTTAATTCATCAGCTTTTTCTATGGTAGAAAGGGCAATAATTGAATCGCCAGGCTGAAGAACTGTTTCGCCACGAGGAAAGATTACGGTATCATTGCGAATAATACTGGCTAAAATTGAGTCATTTGGTAATTTTAACGCCTTAATAGACTTGCCGGTAACTGGTGATTTTGGTTTTAAAATTGCTTCAACTAGTGATAATTTGCCGCGTTTTAAAGCTAAGAGAGTAAAAATATCGCCGATCGTGGCTTCTTCTTTAATTAATTTAGAGATAATTGTTGTACTGGAAACAGTATCAATGCCGAGCTGCTGGAAGGTAATTTCGTTCCTGGGGTTATTGACGCGGGCAATAACACGCGGTACGCCAAAAGTATCGCGCGCCAGCTGACAAATGATTAGGTTGTCTTCATCATCACCAGTAACTGCGGCTACAACCTGGGCTCGGGCAATACCTGCGTCTTCCAAGCGGGCAGGGTCACAGCCATCGCCATTGATTAACAGGACTTTTTCAATGTCTTCGGCAATTTTGCGGGCAATTTTTTCTTCTTTTTCAACTAAGGCAACGTCATAGCCTTCCTGCGCCAGCCTGCTGGCCAGCGAATTGCCAACTTTGCCTCCGCCAACAATTAATACATACATGGTTATGCTCCTTGCTCTGCTGCTTCTTCTTCTTTTTGGGCAATGTACTCAATCAGGCCTAGGTCATCGCCAATAGAAAACTCAAGCTTGGAGGATTCTTTTAAAATCGCGCTGCGAAATATCTGAGCGACAATTGATGTTGTGCCGATCGTGTTAAGGCCGAATTTCTTGTAAATATCAGCGCGCAGGGGGTCATAGATGCGGGTTAAAACCCTGGGAACATTGTAGATTTTTTTGGCGATCTGGCTGACCATGATATTGGAGTTATCGCCGTTGGTAACTGCTGCCAGGGCGTCCGCGCGTTCTATGCCGGCGCGTTTTAAGATATCAGGGTCAAACCCAATGCCTGTTATAGCGATCCCGTTGAAATCTGTGCCAAGTCTCTTAAATGATTCTGCATTTTTGTCAATAATAACAACATTGTGGCCTTCAGTGGACAGTATCTGGGCCAATTGTGAACCAACACGGCCGCAGCCAACTATAATTACATGCATCTTAATGCTCCTTCTTAGGAGGAGTTTTGTCCGGTACGCCGACGGGCTTTAAGACGCCGCCGGAAACCACATATTTTAACGCTTCTTCGATCTTCATATCAAGCAGAATAACTTCCCTCGCAGGCACAACAACCAAAAAGCCGGTTGCTGGAGTAGGGGTCGTAGGGATAAAGACGTTAATCATTTTTTCATTGGCTTTAGCCTCAATTTCTGAGGCAGCGTCAGATGAAATAAAGCCAATTGAATAAATCCCTTTGCGCGGATATTCCACCATGCAGGCGCGCCTGTACTCCTCAGCGTTTTTCTGTAAAAACAAAACTTCGTTGATTTGTTTTACAGCAGAATAGATGCTTTTTACGATTGGCACGCGAAAGAGCAGTTCTTCGCCCAGTTTAAAGAGTTGAGCACCGATAATATATGTGGCAAAGTAGCCAACTAAAAAGATTAACAGCAGGGTTAAGATAAACCCCAAGCCGGGAATTGGCCGGCCAAGCATTAAGGTAATAAAGTTGCCTAAAAAGCTGTCAAGAAACACGTAGATGAAGTTAAACATGGTGTAGAGCAACCAGATAGTAACAATGAGAGGCAGCAGGGTGATTAGGCCGCGCAGGAAATAACCTGTAATTTTTTGCCAAATATGATTCACGATTAGCCCTCCAATCTATTAGTCTCGTGGATTATATCACCCGAGTTTGCCATTTTCAACCGCAATATGTTATACTCTGCAACAATAAACCTGGAGGTGAGGTAGATGACAAGCGCATATATCTTAGTAGAGTCTTTGCCAGGCAAGGGAATTGAGCTGCTCAATATTATTAAGGCCATTCAAGGAGTCAAAACAGTCCATCTAGTAACCGGGCCATATGATGTGATTGCTTTTGTTGAAGCCCCTGACCTTAAGTCTTTGGGTGAGCTTATTGTTAAAAAGATACAGTCCTCTGGCTTAGTGGCCAGGACATTAACCTGTATTACGGTCGAGCAGTAGTCGCGTAGACCAGCCGGTTAATAGCCGCAAGATAGGCCTTGGCAGAGGCAACAATAATGTCTGTGTCAGCCCCGTGGCCTACGTAAATACGGTCTTTATCTTTAATTCTTACGGTTACTTCTCCCAGCGCGTCTGTTCCGCCAGTAATAGCTTGGATAGAATAATCTACCAGGCTGGCTTTAACTTTAGTCAGCTCTTCAATTGCCTTGTATACAGCATCAACTGGTCCGGCTCCGGTGGCAGTTTTCTTCAGTTCTTTGCCTTTATACGTTAGTTTTATGCTGGCAGTTGGTTCAACGTTAGTGCCTGATTTAATCTCAATGCTTTCGATTTTATAGTCTTCTGGTACAACATAAACTTCTTCAGCCACGATAATCTCAAGATCACGTTCTGAAACATCTTTTTTCTTATCTGCCACTTTAAGGAAGCGCTGGTACGCTTTTTCAAGTGAATCCTTGTCCAGCTCATATCCCATATCGCTTATCTTCTTCTGCAGCGCATGGCGGCCGGAATGTTTACCCATGACTATTTTTGATTCTGTCAGCCCAATGTCTTCCGGCTTCATAATCTCATAGGTTTCCCGAGCCCTGAGCACCCCGTGTTGGTGAATGCCGGCTTCATGGGCAAAAGCGTTAGCTCCAACAATTGCTTTATTTGGCTGGACCATCAGGCCAGTTAGGTTTGAGACCAGGCGGCTGGCTTTGTAAAGTTCTGGCGTGTTAATCTTTGTTTCGCAGCCAAAAAAATCCTTGCGCGTTTTGATTGCCATAACAACTTCTTCAAGGGATGCATTGCCGGCACGTTCTCCAATGCCGTTGATAGTGCATTCAACTT
>JAHIUL010000222.1 GCA_018817195.1 Candidatus Margulisiibacteriota bacterium | reverse complement strand
TATCGTCACGTGGTTGATATCTTTAAAAATGAAAAAGTAAACAATGTTAAATGGGTTTGGTGTTTTATGAATTTTTCCCATCCTGACGAGAGCTGGAATGATTGGACAGCTGCTTATCCCGGGGATGAATATGTTGACTGGATTGGTATTGACGGTTATAACTGGGGTTCAACCCAGGATTGGAGCGACTGGCAGTCATTTAAAGTGTTATTCCGCGACCAGACCCGCCGCGCTAAAAAACTTTGGCCCAACAAACCAATTATGATTGCTGAATTTGCTTCAGCGGAAAAAGGCGGCAACAAAGATGCCTGGATTGAAGAAATCCCTGCTCATTTAAAGAGTAGCATGCGGGATATTGACCTGATTGTTTGGTTTGACGTAAGAAAAGAAGCGAACTGGCAAATAAAATCAAGCAAGCAGTCTGAAGCTGCTTTTGAAAAAATGATTAAAGATCCAATTTTTTCAAGCTCTGGCGAAGCCCTGGCAAAACTGGAAGTTAAGCCTGAAAAAGTAATTCATAATAAGGCAGTAGCACAGAAGGCGTCAGGGGCTATTGTGATTGACGGCAAATTGACGGAGTGGTCAAAGGCAGCGCCGATCAGCCTTAAAGGGGCTTCTTTCTTTAAAGAAGGGATTGGCTGGAGCGGGGATGATGACCTGTCCGGCGATATTTATCTCATGTGGGACGATGAGAATTTATATATAGCGGCGGATGTTAATGATAATTATCCAATGATCAATAACCAGAAAAAGCGCGATGTTTGGAACGGCGATGCTATTGAGGTCGTGATGAGTGTTGATCCAAAAGCAGACAGCAGCAGAACGTCATTTACCGGCGGTGATTATCAGCTTGGTTTTGGCACCGGCAATGGTAAAGATAACCCGGCTGAAATCTGGAATTGGCAGCGCAGGCGCGCACCTACCGGCAGCGAGATTGCTGTTAAAAAGAAAGCTAAGCCATTAGGTTACGTTTTGGAGGCAAAAATTCCATGGGAATTTTTCAGGATTAAAGGTAATTTGAGCCGGGGCGCAAAAATAGGCTTTGACGTGGCCATTGATGACGCAGATGCCACGGGTAAGAGGGAAAAGCAGTTTATTTGGAACGGTGATTTCTTCTTTTATAAAGATCCAAGCGTTTGGGGTGTTTTGGAATTAAAGTGAAATTATTAGCGGTTTAGCTCGATAAAAAATTGAAGGGGGATGAGTAAAATGAAAAAATTAGTTTATGGTGCTTTAGTTTTATTGCTTTGTTCCAATATTGCCTTTGCTATGGGTGGTCCAGCCCCAAGTCCAACTGATGATTCAGAGCCAGTAATTGAACTTGGACAAGAGTATGTTTTAGATGATTTTGAATCTGGCAGTCTTAGGTCGCCCCGTGAGTGGTGGACATTTGATATTAAGACTGCTGATATTGCTGACAATGCTGCTTTAACCGCGGGGGAAAAGGAAACAGCCGCCAAGGTTGGCAAATATTCTCTAGCGCTTAAGGGCTCGGCCAAGGATTGGTATGTTGGCGGTTGCGGCACTTATGTGGCAGAAGAAGGCAAAGACCTTTCTGGCTACAATGCTTTTCAGATTGATGTTTATGGAGCAGGTCCTGGTTCCGGCACCCTAAAAATCGAATTGCTTGATGACGATAACAATAACTGGCAAGTAGAACAGGATCCTGCCAAGTCCTATGCGCCTATTTATGACGACAAATTAGTTTATGAGGTTAACGTTGATTGGATTGGTTGGAAGAAAATTACTATCCTTTTAGACGATTTTGTGGATGATAATGATGGTGTAGGGGATGATATCTGGAATCCCTCTCAAAGGGATGGCTCAGGCGGATTTTTACAAATCCAATTTGTTTGTTTGGCCACCAAAGATACCGGCAGCGTTAATTTCAACATTGATAATATTACTTTAACCACAGAGGAAGAATAAACCGGGATGTTTTCTCGGTCATTAATTCTTTGTTTCTTAATAGGGATATTACTGTCTTCAACTTCACTAGCTCAAGGCGGCCCTCCTGCTCAGGAGAGGTCCTTGATGTTTATTGAAGTATGGAATAACCTTTCTTATTACGACACCAACCTTGAGAAGAAAAGTTTTGCTTCATTTTTAGGCAGGTACGAAGGTAAGATCGGCATTAATCTGCTTAACAGCCCTTTACAAGTTTATGCTGTTTATTACGGCATGTTTTCCCAGAATGCTGTTTATTGGGATAATTCTTTGTATTCCGGCGCCGGCCTGCGCTTTAAGCCGTTTGAGAACTATAAAGGCACCAGTTGGGCCAATGAGTGGATCAGCGGCGTGAAAGTATTTGCGGAAGGCCTTTC
>JAHIUL010000221.1 GCA_018817195.1 Candidatus Margulisiibacteriota bacterium | reverse complement strand
ATCTCCAAAAGCGCAAGCCGCAAACCGCACATCCAATCCCGCTGTTTCTAATGTAGCTGTAAAAGCAGAGATGCTATCCTTAACCGCCTGGATACGGCTAGCCATGCTGCCAGTATTATCCAAAATAAAGCAGAGATCAACAGGCATTCTTTCTGTGCTGGTCTCGATAATTGAGAAACTTAATTCGCCCCAATCTGTAATAGCGGCAGGATCGCTACCCGCAAAGATATTCAACATATCTGAGCTGAGATCAATCGCTTCCCCGGAAACAATAACCGAACTTAGGTTTAAAGTGATCTCTCCATCCGAATATGAGGGAGTCAAAGTCACGGTCACCTCAGGAGTTGTCAATCTTCCCGGATCTGTAACCGTCGCCGTAGTTGTTACCTTCCCGCATCCTGACATTACAATCGAAAAAATCGAAGCCCCAACCAACCCAATTACCAATAAACCTAACACAAACCTTTTAAACATAATTTTCCTCCTCCTTTTAACTCCTTTTAAAATTTCATCCTCTTGCGCTAATTTTATTGCACCATTGCTATCCTGTCAACAACTTTTATATCACCCCGCTTTTTTAAAAATTAAATATTAACTTGGCAGTTAAACCAAGGGCTGTATTATACCCAAGCTGCGCGCCCAGCTGGCCAAAGTTCTTGCCGCCATATACCCCAAAGCCGGCGCGAAAACCTTTTTCAACTTTATTTAATCCAGGGATATCAGACACATCATTGGAATAATTGACCATATCAAGCTCTACGCCCAAATAATTATCAGCAAAAGGAAATTGGGTCGCCACCCCGGCATCTATCACTGTAACATTATTGCCAAGGCCGAGGTTTAATCCAAGAACAAGGTCCATGCCGGGCATTACTGGATTTACAAAGCCAAAACCAGCCATCACAGCGCCGCCGCCATAGCCAGCGCTGACAAAATAATTTGGATTAGTCAAAACACTGTCTCGGATGGGATTTGAAGCAGCTTTTTTTTCAGCTTTTTTTTCAACCGCAGCTGCTGGACCTGGGTTATCAATTTCAGCTTTTAAGTTGTTAGCCCGGGCAATAACATTTCTTTTAATATCCTTAAGCTCAGCTAATCGATTAATCTGCCGCTTTTGCCTGGCTTCAACTATCTTTTTATCAAGGGTATTTAAATATTCTTTAACTTTAAGATATTCTTCTTTCTTAGCTTCGAGGTCAGCAAAACAAGGAGCAGCAAATATTAATAACAGGCAGATTGCAACAATTCTTCTCATAATTTATTTCTTAATAGAAATTTTTCGGATAAAGTTATTATACCAAGCGCTGAGCTATTGTCAAACCATTTTTATTACTATATAATAACTAGCTAATTACCGTCATGGCGAATAATCAATACGAAGATCTATTTAAAGACGAAAAACCAGAGGTCTGCCAAGCCTGCGGCGGCAGTTTGAATTTTGAAAAAGTCAATCTCGAAGATTACCAGGGCGGCCGCCTCTATATAATGGAAAAAGTGCCTGCTTTTGTCTGCGAAAACTGCGGTGAAGTCTGGCTGCCGGAGCCTGTTATGCTTGATTTTGAAAAAATGATTGAAACTGTCAAGCAAAAACGCCGATCAACTGTTAAGCCCAAAAAAACCAAACGCGCTAAGAAGAAAAAATGAAAAGTAAATACGCGATATTTATCTCAATAGCATTTGTGTTAATTATCCTCTCATTAGGAGCAGTTAACTTTTACTATGTTTTTAAGTCAACCAATAAAACTTTTGGCCCGGAACATATTGCTAATATGGTTGAAGAAGTTGGCGAAGCTGTGGTCAATATCGATATTGTCAAAAATATCCGTATCAGGACCTCGCCTTTTAGCAATTTTGGTTTTAACTTTATCCCGGAATTCCGCAATTTTTATCAAGAAAGAATTATCCCGCAAAAAGGCGCGGGTTCCGGTTTTATTATAGACAACCGCGGTTATATCCTGACCAACGAACACGTGGTGCGCGGAGCCAGTGAAATTAACGTAACACTTAAAGACGGCAGGAAGCTAAGTGCTGTTATCACAGGAGTTGACGAATCACTTGACCTTGCCATGATAAAAGTTGAGGCCGGTGATTTACCTGTTTTAAAACTGGGCAACTCAGATAAAATAAGGCCTGGTGAATGGGTCATTGCTATCGGCAACCCGTACGGCTTTTCCAACACAGTTACAGCCGGCATTATCAGCGCTACGGGCAGGACAATTGAAAACTTAAGCAAACAAAACTTAATCCAAACTGACGCGCCAATTAACCCAGGCAATTCCGGCGGCCCCCTGCTCAACCTAAACGGCGAAGTTATCGGCATTAACGTGGCTATAGTGGCCGGCGCCCAAAGCATTGGGTTTGCCATTCCAATTAACGCGGCTAAAGAAGCTCTTGGTGCAACACATTAATAAGGAGAAAAAATATGGATATTAGTTTAGGCAAAGCAAAAAAAACAAGAAGAGCTTATGGGTTTGATGAGATATCCCTGGTCCCTTCAATCATTACCATCAATCCTGATGACACTGATGTGTCAGTTGAAATCGGAGGCAAGAAATTTGATATCCCAATCTTAGCCTCTGCCATGGACGGCGTGGTCAGCCCGCAAACTGCCATCTTGATGAGCCAGTACGGCGGACTTGGCGTATTAAATCTTCAAGGCGTTTGGGCAAGATATGATGACGCAGAAAAGGTTTTAAAAAAGATTTCTTCAGTCAGCAATGAAGAATATGTGCCTCTAATGCAAAAAGTTTATCAGGAACCGATCAAAAAAGAATTGGTCATTAAAAGAATAAAAGAGATCAAGGATGGCGGCGGCATTGCCGCAGTATCTTCTATCCCGCAGGACGCCTTAGCCCTTGGTCCTATTGCCCGGGATGCTGGAGTGGACATGTTTTTTGTCCAGTCAACAGTGCTTTCCACTAAACATAAATCTTCCACTTCAAAGCCTTTGGATCTCAAAGAATTTTGCCAGGAAATGAAAATTCCTGTCCTGGTTGGCAACTGTGTTACTTATGAAGTGGCTTTGACACTGATGGGCACTGGCGTGGCCGGCGTCTTAGTCGGCATTGGCCCAGGCGCTGCCTGCACTTCCCGCGGCGTTCTTGGAGTTGGCGTACCTATGGCAACTGCGATTGCTGATTGTGCCGCAGCCCGCGATTCTTTTTATAAAGAAAATAATGTTTATGTGCCGATTATCGGAGACGGCGGCATGGTGGTTGGCGGCGATATTTGCAAAGCCATTGCCTGCGGTGCTGATGCGGTTATGATTGGCTCACCAATTGCCAGGGCTTCCGAATCTCCAGGCGGAGACTATCACTGGGGTATGGCTACACCATCGCCCACTCTACCGCGCGGTTCAAGGATTAAAGTTGGCAGTATCGGCTCCTTAAAAGAAATAATTCAAGGCCCAGCGAAATACGATGATGGTTCAATGAATTTTATTGGCGCTTTAAAAACATCAATGGGCACATTGGGTGCTGCTAATTTAAAAGAAATGCAGCAGGTTGAAGTGGTAATTGCTCCTTCAATTTTAACTGAAGGCAAAGTTTATCAAAAAGCGCAACAGTTGGGAATGTATAAATAATGGCACAAAAACATGACTTGATTGTTGTCCTCGATTTTGGCGCGCAATATTCCTTATTGATCGCCAGACGAGTGCGCGAATGCAATGTTTACTGTGAAGTTATGCCCCATGACACTCCAGTTGCAGAATTAAGAAACCGAAACGTTAAAGGCGTTATTCTTTCCGGCGGCCCTGCCTCTGTTTATGAAAATGACGCGCCGCGGCCTGACACAAAATTATTAGAATCCGGCATCCCAATTTTGGGGATTTGCTACGGCCTTCAATTAATTGCTAAAGACTTGGGCGGGGAAGTTAAACAGGAAAAGAAGCGTGAATACGGCAAAGCTGAATTGATAGTAGATGATGAAACCAACCTTTTTGCCGGCCTGCCTAATAAACTTCAAAGCTGGATGAGCCATGGCGATACGGTTATCGGCCTACCGCAGGGTTTTAAACAGTTGGCCCATACAGAAAACACTAAATTCGCGGCCATTGGCAATTCGGACAAGAAAATATTTGGCGTCCAATTTCATCCTGAAGTTGTCCATACGTCCAAGGGAATTGAGATAATCAAAAACTTTGTTTACATAGTCTGCGGCTGCCAGCCCACTTGGACAACAGCTAATTTTATTGAGCAGCAGGTCAAAGAAATACGGGAAAAAGTCGGCACAGATAAAGTTTTATTAGCTCTGTCCGGCGGGGTTGACTCAACTACTGTGGCTGCTTTGATCAACAAAGCCATTGGCGATAAATTGGTTTGTATGTTCATTGACCAGGGCTTTATGCGCAAAAATGAAGCCAAGAAGATCAATGATTTATTTACCGAAAGATTTAAAGTTAATTTTATTCACATTAATGCGGCGAAAAAATTCTTTAGCCAGCTGAAAGACGTGGTTGACCCGGAAAAAAAGAGAAAAATAATCGGCGAGAATTTTATCAGGACCTTTGAAGAAGAAGCGAAAAAATTGGGGGAAATCCCCTATCTGGCCCAGGGAACTTTGTATCCAGATGTAATTGAAAGCGCGGTTCCCGGCACAACAACAGGAAAAGTTGCTAAGAAAATCAAGACACACCATAATGTCGGCGGCCTGCCGGAAAAAATGGGGTTTAAATTAATTGAACCGCTGAGATTGCTATTTAAAGACGAAGTCCGTGCCTTAGGCAAAGAATTGGGCGTGCCGGAAGATATCATTTCAAGACAACCCTTTCCTGGACCAGGTCTTTCAATCCGCATCATTGGCGAAGTTACAGAAGAGAGGGTCAAAATACTGCAGGAAGTTGATGATATTGTGGTTTCAGAAATAAAAGGCGCCAGGTTTTACAAAAAGCTCTGGCAGTCATTTGGCGTGCTGCTGCCCATTAGAACAGTCGGCGTTATGGGCGATAAAAGGACTTATTTAAACACAGTAGCAATCAGAGCGGTTACTTCAACTGACGCCATGACCGCAGATTGGGCCAGACTGCCTTATGATTTATTGGAAAAGATTTCTAATCGAATAGTCAATGAAGTCCCTGAAGTTAACCGTGTGGTCTACGATATTTCCTCAAAACCGCCTTCAACCATTGAGTGGGAATAACCCCCCCTAATCTATGCCGGCTTTGCGCCTGGCGCTTTGATGTTCGTCCCAGGTGGAAGAAAAAATATGCGAGCCGTCTTTTTTTGCCACAAAGTAATAATAATTAGTCTTAGCCGGATAAACCGCCGCTTTGATTGATTCTATGCCTGGATTGCAGATCGGCCCGGGCGGCAGGCCCTTATTTTTATAAGTGTTGTATGGCGAATCAACATCTAATTGCTCGTAATATACCCTTTTAGTCGGCCGGTCCAAAGCGTATTTAATCGTAGGGCAAGCCGCTAAAAACATCTTTTTATTCAAGCGATTATGGTATACGGATGAAATAATCCCGCGCTCCTCAGGCTTTTGCGCTTCTTTTTCAATAATTGAAGCCAGGGTAATTATTTCGTGCAAAGTATATTTTGTGTCCTTGGAGGCATTTTCCCAAAACGGCAGGACCACTTGCTCAAACCTGGAGAGCATTACTTCAATAATGTCAGGAACAGGCGCTTCTTTAAAAAAGCGGTAAGTATCTGGATAAAGATAGCCTTCCAAAGATTCCGATGGAATATATTTAAAAATTGACCAGTGGCTGGCCCTTAAACGCTCGGTTATCCCTTCATGAACAAGGTTTTTAAACTCTTTATAATTGCTGACTTTATTTTCTTTGAGGATTTCCCCCATTTTGTATATTGATGAACCTTCCTGAAAAGTAATCCAAACGCGCTCCGGCGGAGCAATATATATGTCGCCTTTCTTAAGTTTAAATAAAATACTTATTAAAGTATTAGAGGGTGAAAGCCGGTATTTACCAGCCTGCAGTTTATGGGCAATACCAAAAGCTCTAGCTACTAAAGTAAAGTTACTGTTCTTTTTTAAAAGACCTTTGTCTTCTAAAATATTTTGAACCGCAGCTGTTGACAGCCCCTGGGGAATAACCACTTCGATTTTAGAACGGTCAAATGGGTTAGCCATCTGGAAGACAGTTGCTAGAGGCAAGAGTAAGAAGAGGACAATTAAAATCCCAACAGCCAACTTCAAACTTCTAAATAAATCCCAACCCTTAAACCTCAAACGTTTTCGTTTTTTTGAAGTTTTATGTTTCATGGTTTTTTTCGAGTGTCCAAATATGACTGCAACAAAAACGTAGCCGCAGACTTATCAATAACTTTTTTACGCTTTTGCCGTGAAAGCCCGGCTGAAATAAGAGTTTTTTCGACTGCCGCGGTAGTCAGGCGCTCATCATAGGTCAATATTTTTATATCAAGGCCCTGCCTCAGGGCTTCTACAAACTCCTGGACCTTTTGCGCCGAAATCCCGATCTCGCCCTTCATTGTTTTTGGCAAACCAACCACAATTTCCTCAATCCCATCATATTGGCTCATGGTTTGCTTTAATGCTTCGATATCTTCAGAAAAAGTTTCAGCTTTAGCAATAACAGTAACTGGTTGTGCCGTTATACAAAGTGGGTCAGAAATTGCCACGCCAATGCGCTTTTGCCCAAAATCAATTCCCACGACCCTCATCCCAACAACCCTTTTACTGCTTCAAACCCTTCCTTGATTTTGCCTGGATCCTTGCCCCCGCCTTCAGCCTTATTTTCTTTGCCCCCACCCTTACCGCCAACAATACCGGTAAAAGTCTGGGCAATCTCTTTGGCAGAAACACCTTGTTTAATTAAATCATCAGTTACCGTAATCAAGAAAATCAGCCGCTCGGGAAAAGCAGAGGCTAAAACAACAACAGCTGATGACTGCTTCTGGCGCACTGAATCAGAAATAGAGCGCAGCATATCCATTGAATAGTTATCAAATTCCTTGAGTAAAACCTTTTTGCCGGCCAGATCAATTATTTCATCAATATACTTGGCCGCGCCCTGGCTGGCATTGGCCAATTTAAGGTTTTTAATTTCTTTTTCTGATTTAGCAATGCGCTCTTTGAGCCAATCTACCCGGCCGATTAGATGATCCAAAAATTTATTAACTTTCGCGGCTTCCTGGTTATCCACCGCTTTCATCAGGCTGTCAAGTTCAGTTACTTCGATCTCAAAAATATTCGTTTCAGAAAACTTTTTGCCGCCCAATTGCTCTTTTTCTGTTTCCAGCAAACGATATTTCCCGATCAACTCTTCAACCTCATCGCGCAAAGATTTAACTTTATAAAGGATATAGACCTTGGCTGCCTGGCCCGCAATGGCCTCAATCCTTCTCATGCCTGATCCTACCGCGCCT
>JAHIUL010000220.1 GCA_018817195.1 Candidatus Margulisiibacteriota bacterium | reverse complement strand
CATTTTCCTAAGTCATTCAATTTTAAAAGGGCAAAAGAATGGGTAAAAAGGATATCCGCGAGTAAAGTCAGGGCATATGTTCAAAAAAAATTAGATACGCTTCGTAATAATTCAATTGTTTAAAGTAAAAAGCGCTATAAACAAAGGAATACGCCAACTACCAAATAAAAATGGCACTAAATATGTTGGCAGCCAGAGCAAAGCAGCAGCCAGGACACAAAACATAATGAATTTTTTCCTGGATTTAAGGCGCGTAGTAATGCCAGCTGAATAAATCTGCATAATTGAGACAAACGAGCTGCGCACAAAATTAAGGAAACCAATAGCAACATTATTGGCGCCCAAAAAGAGCGCCAGGGGCGTGACAAACTGGTCAACAATGCCCATCTGGATGGCGGCAAAAAAACCGTCCCAAAAGGAACAGCGTAAACTTTGGCGCAGTTTATCCATGGCCAATATTATCTCAAGTAAGAATAAAAAGCGCAAATAGGCATTTCTTTAACTTTTTGTTGACAAGCCAATAAAAAGAGCTATACTTATGCACAAATCATCTCAAAAGGAGGTGACAGTACTTGAAAGCATTAAATCTTATTGCCTTGATTTTAGTTATTGTTGGCGCTCTGAACTGGGGTTTGGTTGGCTTATTAAGCATTGACCTAGTAGCTCTATTGTTCGGTGCAATGTCAACTCTATCACGAATAGTTTATACACTTGTTGGTCTAGCTGGTGTTTATATTGCAGTTACTTCACAGAAGTTATTGAAGTAAGTTAAGTTTTTTAATAGCGTGGGTTGGATTTTTATCTGGCTCACGCTATTTTCTTATCTCCTTCTTCCTCGCGGCCTAAAACGCGAACGCTTGGGCCCAAAGCTTCTGACCTGGGGCGCGTCAAAGAGAGCAGAGCGGATTTCCGGATGGCTGACTATTGGCAGGGCTTTTTGCATGATACTTTCAATACTGCGCACATCACCCCGCTGGTCAGGGGTGGCAAAAGAAATGGCCCGGCCTTCGTGGCTGGCCCGGCCGGTGCGGCCGATACGATGCACATAATTTTCCGCGTCATCAGGCAGGTCAAAATTAATAACCAGCTCTATTTCTTTAACGTCAATGCCGCGTGCAGCAATATCTGTGGCAACTAAAATCCTGTTTTTGCCGGTCTTAAAACCATCCAGCGCGTCCCGTCTTTGCCTAAGCGAGCGGTCAGAATGTATTTCTGCCACGTTGTGGCCCAGATTCCTGATGCTGCGGGTAATTTTTGCCGCGCCTCTTTTGGTGCGCATAAAAATCAGCACTGCTCCGCGATACTGGTAGAGCAATTTTTCCAATAATCTGATTTTATCTTCCTTTTTAATAATAAAAAGTTCCTGGGTAACATTTTTAGCTGCTGTGCCGGAGCGAGCGATTTCCACGCTAACCGGCAGCTTCATATATTTTGTGGCAATCCGGACGACCTTTTCGGGAATCGTAGCAGAAAAAAGCATGGTTTGCCGCTCTTTGGGTAAATTATCAAGCACATTTTCTATCTGCGGCATAAAACCCATGTCAAGCATCCTGTCTGCTTCGTCTAAAACCAGGATTCTAAATTCCCTGAGCCGAAATGTTCGCTGTCTTAAGTGATCATTTAATCGTCCAGGAGTAGCAATAATTATTCTGGGGTTGCGGCGCAAATCCCTTAATTGATTATTCATTGAAGCCCCGCCAATCAGCACTGCTGACCTGATGCCAAGCGGCCTGGCAATTTTGCCAAGCGCTTCGTCAACCTGCAGCGCCAGTTCCCTGGTGGGAACCAGGATCATGCCCCGACCCGGCCCCTGGGCTAAGCTCTGCACCATAGGAATGCCAAAGGCCATTGTTTTGCCTGTGCCTGTCTGGGCAATCCCAACAATATCCTTACCTTCAATAGCCATTGGAATTGCTTTGTACTGGATTGGCGTTGGCGTTTTAAACCTGATGCGGTTGAGCAGTTCAAGAATTTTTGGCGCGATCCCGAGGCCGTAGAAGCTTACATTCTTATTGGGTATGTTATTGTTGTTCATATAGTAATTATAGCATTATTTGTGCTAATTGTTAGTTGTTAGTCGCTTCCTCAAAAAAAAGCAAGGCGCCTGATAATATCAAGCGCCTTTTACTTATTTTTAAACTAGCGATAGTTTAATAACGGTCAAAACTTCTTCGTTCGCCGCGTCCGCCGCCGCCGCTAGACTTTGGCCTGGCTTCGTTAACAGTCAAATCGCGATCGCCCCATTTTTGGCCACTCATGCCCGCAATGGCTTTGGCAGCGTCAGCGTCTTCCATGTCAACAAATCCGAATCCTCTGGACTTGCCGGTCATTTTATCGTTAACAATCCTGGCTGACTTAACTTCGCCGAACTCAGAAAATTTCTGTTCCAGTTCTTCGTTGGTAGCAGACCAGGGTAAATTGCCTACAAATATACTTTTCATATAATTATCTCCTTTTTTGGATTTCTCTGCGATTAACGGAATGTGGAGGCCTTTTTGACGGGCGTCTACATGATCTTAGATGCAGTTTCATAAGTTCTCAACCATTAAGTTCGACCCCAATAGTATGACAGGTAGTTGTTATAATGTAAACACTATTATTTTAATAAAGGTATAAAACTACCAGCTAACCACACCGGGATAAAGGATATCAATTACCTGCCTGGTCAATTTAATAGTATGACCGTACTGCGCGCTGCCCTCAAGCGCATGCCAGTTAAAACGCTCTGCCTGTGTTTGTGCAGATAAAGGGGTTCTTTGCCCTCCTGCCGCACCCCCACAATTACCGCCGGGATATTATAAGCCAGCCTGAAATTATCTACAACCATGGTGATCCGGGTTTGCTCATCAGCAGTAAAGCTAAGCAAATTATTTTCAACACATGAGTTAAGCGAAAAAAGCAGCAGGCTAAATAATAGAATTAAGACCTTATTTTCCATAAAGAAGAATTAGGAGCACTAAAATTACTATCAACCCCTCGATTCCTCGGCCCTTCGATGGAACTCAGGGCAAGCAGAACTCAGGACTCGGGGCAAGCGAATGCCAAACGAATGAACTAATTCCTTGATTCGACACCTTGTTCATTTCCTCTTACCATTCACGCTTCTCTGGTATCTTTTTTCTTCTTTTTTGATAACTTTGGCATTCTTGCTGTTGATATCTGCCCTGCAGCGCGGACAAAAAACGCTTCCCTTAGAAACAATTTCACCGCATTCGCACTTTAGCAGCGCCTTATGCCTTTTGGCTATATTTTTCACCATACTCTAATTCTACTCTTATTCGCCGCTAAAAGCAAAGCAGGCCGGATTAGTTCTATTTAAAATATTCACCCAGCTCAAGCTTAACCCAATCCTGATAGTCACGCAGTTTAAGCCAAAGCGTTAATTTTGCCGGCACGGCAACTACCTGATACGCTGTGCGCAACGGCCAGGTCGCGCCGCCGTATACAAAAGGAGTATCCATAATCTCCATCATCTTTTCAGCCGTGAGCGCGCCCTTATACTTTTGCCCCAACTTTAACAAATTATCCCGGCGCTGGACGCTTTTATCAGCCGCGTCATACGGCAATTTCATTTGCCAATCAGGGTTTGCAAAGTCGTTGGTAGCAGCAAGCAGTCCCGGGCCTGTGCGCCGCCGGGTCAGCGAGGTGGTCATTTCAT
>JAHIUL010000219.1 GCA_018817195.1 Candidatus Margulisiibacteriota bacterium | reverse complement strand
TGGAGGGTTAACTTAATGTTGCGCACAAAAGACCAGCGTTAAATCGTTTCTAACGCTACTTTTACGCCTTTGCCTATTTCAACCTTGGCACCCAATTGATTAAATAACAATTCAAGCGCGCCAATGGTAGCAACCAATTCAAGCTTATCAACATAACCAAGATGGCCAATGCGGAATAATTTCCCTTTAAGGTCGCCCTGCCCTGGCGCTAATTCAACCCCAAAGCGGTTCCTGATCTCAGAGCGGACCTTTTCAGCATCAACGCCGTCCGGCGGAAAGATCGCAGTTACAGCAGGAGAAGCGCATTCATCATCCGCTAACAGCTTACAACCAATCGCCTTCATCGCGTTACGGACAATATCTTTGTTATTCTCATGCCGCTTAAAGATGTTTTCCAAGCCTTCTTCTTTAATTATCTTAATCGCTTCATGCATGCCAAAGACAATTGACTCCGGAGGAGTAGTATAAGTTTGGCCTTTATCAGCAAACTTCTTCTGGTTCTTAATGTCCCAGTAATGCTTAGGCAACGTTGATTTCTCATAAGCTTTCCAGGCCTTGGCTGACATAGAAACAGCCGCAATTCCAGGCGGCACCATAAAGGCTTTTTGTGAACCCGAACAAACAACATCCAAGCCCCAGTCATCCGTTTTTAAATCAGCGGCTAATAAACCAGAAACAGCGTCAACAACCACAAGCGCATCTGGATGGGATTTATGAACAACTTCAGCTAAAGCTTTAACATCATTGATAACACCAGTTGAGGTTTCATTCTGCTGCATAAAAACAGCTTTAAATTCCTTGTTCTTGTCTTTGGCTAATTCGGCTTCCAAGACTTTTGGATCGCAGGCCTTACCGCGTTCAATTTTTAAATCAGTTACATCAACGCCGTAAGTTTTCGCAATTTTGATCCAGCGGTCGCCAAAGTTTCCGATATTAACGTGCAAAGTTTTGTCCCCGGCAGAAAGCACGTTTACAACAGCTGTTTCCATGCCGCCTGTGCCGGAACATGGATAAACCATTATGTCATTCTTAGTTTGATAAGCCCACTTAAGGCCGTCAATTACTTCTCCTAGAATTTTAGAAAAGCCTGGGCCGCGATGCCCGATCATCTCATGGTTCATCGCCGCTAAAATCCTGGTTGGAATTGGAGTTGGGCCTGGGATCATAAGATATTGTTTAATAGGTTTCCTTTCAGCCATGACAAAAGCTCCTTTCTTTAATCTCTTCGCCAGTCAACCTCAACAAACTTTTCATCTTTTAGGAATTTATAATTATGCTCACCTTTATAAGCGTGGACAAGGGCTTTCCCTATGTGAAGGGTTAAATTGTGATCCGAAACTGAAGCAACAAGAGTACCATTAACTTTTCTCAAACTATTTAACTTGTGCTGAGGATTTTTTTGCTCGGCCAATTCAGCCTGGTGCTTAACCAGGTTAATAATCTCCCCTTCATGGTCAAGTAAAAATTCACCAGATATTCTGATAATTCCGCCCTCTTCAATATGCTTTGGCTCACGAAAATCTTCAAAATGCCTGTCGCCTTTTTTATTTTGGATTTCGGGCTTTGTTTTTTCCTTAACCATAGAATTACCTCTTTGTGTATTGGAATGCCTTGCGCGCGCGTTTGAGGCCGTATTTCTTGCGCTCTTTCATGCGCGGATCTCGGCGCAGCAATCCTTCTCTTTTTAATTTAATCCTCAAATCAGGGTTAACCTGCAGCAGGGCACGGGCAATTCCCATGCAAACTGCGCCTGCCTGGCCAGGAACTCCCCCACCCAGGGTAGTTGCATAAACATCAAAGCTTTTTTCATTGCCAGTCACAACCAATGGCTTTAAGACTTTAATCTCAAGAGATTTTCGGCCTGCAAAGTAATCAGAAAAATCACGGCCATTAAGCACAACCTTGCCGCTGCCGGAAACCAGCCAAACTTTTGCCACAGCTTCTTTGCGGCGGCCAGTACCGTAATATTTTGTCCCTGGAGGCAAGATTGTTTTCTTTGGCTTTAGCCCTGTCTTCACCATAACTATTTTCTTAACCTCAGCAGCAGGTTTTGCTTCCGCTGCCGGCTGAGCCGCTGATTTTTTCTTCTTACTTTCTTTTTTCTTCTCTGCCATTTATTTTACACCTCAAGTTTCTGCAATTTTTGCGCCTTATGGGGATGGGCCGAACCAGCATAAACCTTTAGCTTGGTCAGCATTTTCCTGCCTAGCTTAGACTTAGGCAGCATGCCAGCTACAGCCAGCTGAACAACTTTTTCCGGCTTTCTCTGCATCATTTCTTCTAATGAAAGCAATTTTTTACCGCCTGGATAGCCAGAGTGGGTAAAATAAATTTTTTGCTCCATTTTTTTACCGGTAACAACCAGCTTATCAGCGTTAATAACAACAATGTAGTCCCCGCAGTCAACATGCGGCGTATAAATTGCCTTATGTTTGCCGCGCAGGTAGGTAGCCAGCTTAACGGCAAATTTACCCAGCACCTTGCCGGAAACATCAACCAGATACCAGTCTCTTTTGACTGTTTCCTTTTTTTCGTATTTAGTTTTATTCTTCTTCATGGATTAATCTTCTCCTATCAAACCAACTCTAGAATCGCCAAAGGAGCAGCATCTCCCTTGCGAAAACCAGTTTTAATAATGCGGGTAAAGCCTCCGGGCCGGCCTTCAAAACGCTCTGGAAAGGTCTTAAATACCTGGGTAACAACCTTTTTCTCTCCAAGAAATTTTTCCATCTTGCGCCTGGCATTTAAGTCATTCTTTTTGCTGATGGCAATATATTTTTCCGCCATCTTGCGGACTTCTTTTGCGCGGGTCAGGGTAACCTCTATCCTGCCGTGGATATAGAGCGACCTTACCATGCTCCGGATCAATGCCAGCCTTTGGTCTGTAGCTTTGCTAAGTTTTCTGTTTCCTTTCCTGTGCCTCATTCAAGCTTTTCCCCTTTTAATGCTAATTTGTATTCGGCCAGTTTTTCCCTGACCTCATCAAGCGACTTTGCACCAAAATTCTTATACCTCATCAAGTCTTCCAGAGAGTTGGAAATCAATTCTCCAACTGTTTTGATATTGGCATTTTTGAGGCAGTTGAGAGACCTGGCTGAAAGCTCAAGGTCTTCAATGCTCATTTCCAGCGTCGCCTCAGACACGCCCTCTGGGCCCTTTTCAGACTCAACACCAAGTATATCAATCTTTTCCCCCAGATGAACAAACAAGTCCACGTGCTTGGCCAAAACCTTAGCGCTTTCCCTGACAGCATCTTCAGGCTTGACCGCACCGTTCGTCCAAACAGACAGGACTAAACGATCATAATTGATTTCTTGACCAACACGCACTTCTTCAGTAGTAAGATTTACTTTTAATACAGGCGAAAAAAGTGAATCAGTCGGTATATAACCCACAGGCAGTTTGGACTTCTTGTTTCTTTCAGAAGAAACATAACCCCTGCCCCGCTCAATTATTAACTCCATCTCAAGCTTGCCGGAACTTTCCAGTGTGGCAATCTTGTGATCAGGGTTAACTATCTCAATCTCAGCATCATGCTCAATGTCCCCGGCCTTAACTTCGCCTTTGCCTTTTGCCTTAAGCGTAACCACCTTTGGCTGCTCAGAATGGCAACGAATAACAATCTCCTTCAGATTAAGCAGTATCTGCAGGACATCCTCGGTAACCCCTGAAATATTTGAAAAAGGATGGGCCACCCCATCGATCTTAACAGCTGTAATCGCTGCGCCGTAAAGGGATGACAGCAATACACGCCTCAAAGCATTCCCCAATGTAGTCCCGTAACCTCGCTCCAGCGGCTCTACAACAAACTGGCCAAACGTATCCGAACCTTCAGCCACTTTCACCCACGGTTTCTCTCCAATATGAATCATTCTAGACTGCCTCCTTTTTAAAACTTAATTATCGAGAATAATACTCAACAATTAAATGGTCTTCGATTGCTGTATCAATTTCTGACCGCTTTGGAATAGATGCTACTTTTGCTTCGCCCTCACCGGTTACTGTTAACCAGGCGGGAGCAGTATAATCTGGCATTTTCTTCTGAACCAGCTGCATGATAGGCACAGCTGAAGCAGCCACCTTAATTGCGTCTCCTTCACGCACACGGTATGAAGGTACATCAACTTTTTTACCGTTAACCAAAATACCGCCGTGGTGCACTACCTGGCGGGCGCTGCGGCGGGACTCAACAAACCCGGCGCGGAAAACAACATTGTCCAACCGCCTTTCCAAAAAAGCAAACAACATTTCAGCAGTTGATTCTTTTCTGGCTGATGCTTCATCAAAATATTTTTCAAATTGTCTTTCTGTTAAACCATAAATCCGTCTGGCTTTTTGTTTCTCCCTCAGACGAATACCATATTCAGACATTCTCAGCGGCATCCTGCCGCGCTTGCCTCCGGCAGCAGAACGACGCGAAAAAGGACACTTCTCTGTAGCACATTTTTCACCTTTAAGAAATAATTTTTCTTTTTCCCTCCGGCAAATCTTACATCTTGGCCCTGTTTGTCTCCCCATTAGACTCTTCTCCTTTTCGGCGGCCTGCAACCATTATGCGGTATTGGCGTCACATCTTTAATAGAATTAATTTCCAGTCCAGCAGATTGGAGCGAGCGAATAGCTGTTTCCCTGCCGGAACCAGGACCTTTAACTAAAACATTTATCTCCCTCATGCCCATTTCAAGCGCCTTACGCGCTGCAGTTTCAGCTGCTGATGATGCGGCAAATGGGGTACCCTTTTTAGTCCCCTTGAACCCAACCGCGCCGGCAGATGACCAGGAAACCAGCGCCCCGCTGGAATCAGTAATGGAAACAATAGTGTTATTAAATGTTGCCTTAATATGGGCAACCCCCAATGCAGAAACCTTTTTATGCTTTTTCTTTTTTACTGGTGTTTTTTCATTAGCCATAATAAATTACGTCTTCTCCTCCTTTGGTTTGCCTAAGCCAACTGTTTTTCTTTTTCCTCGACGGGTGCGTCCGTTTGTTTTGGTCCGCTGACCCCGGCACGGCAGGCCTTTACGATGACGGCTGCCGCGGTATGCGCCTATTTCAACCAAACGCTTAATTGAATTATTAATCTCCCTGCGCAGGTCGCCTTCAAGCAAAAAGGCTTTCATGGCATCCCTGATCGCAACAACATCAGCATCCGTTAAATCCCTTACTTTCAAAAAAGGATCAAGTCCGGCCTTGGCTAATATTTCCTTGCTTGAGGCTGGACCAATGCCGTAAATATAGGTTAAGCCAACTTCTATGTTTTTATTCGCCGGCAAATCTACTCCAACAAGTCTTACCATCCTGAATTTACCTCCTCGTTATCCTTGTCTCTGTTTGTGTTTCGGATTCTCACAAATAACATAAACGCGTCCGCGTCTGCGGATGATTTTACACTTAGCGCATATTTTTTTAACTGACGATCTAACTTTCATAAATTTCTCCTAAACTATTTTAAACGATAAGTAATTCTGCCACGAGTCAAATCATAGGGGGAAAGCTCCACTTTAACTTTATCCCCAGGTAAAATTCTAATCCAGTGCTTGCGAATCTTACCTGAAACATGGGCCAAAACTAATTGACCCGTTTCCAGCTTTACCCGAAAGAGCGCATTCGGCAACGCTTCGGTAACCTCTCCTTCAAGCTCAATAATATCTTTTTCTTTTGCCATCAATTAACCCTCTTGGTTAAAATTTCCGGACCTTCTTCTGAGACCAAGACACTGTGCTCAAAGTGGCATGACAGTTCCCGATCTGCTGTCACCACTGTCCAGCCATCTGACAGCGTTTCTATCTTTGAACCGCCAATATTTAACATCGGTTCAATCGCCAAAACCATGCCTGGTTTTAACTCCAGCCCCTCTCCCTTAAACCCAAAATTAGGAATTAATGGATCTTCGTGCAAATCGCGGCCAATGCCGTGACCGTACAAATCTCGAACCACCGAATATCCATTATCCTCAGCTATTTTCTCAATGGCAGCTGAAACATCACCTAAATGGTTGCCTGCCCTGGCCTGCTTAATACCGGCCTTCAAAGCTGCCTTGCCTATACGCAAAAGTTTGGCTGCTTTTTTTGATACCTTGCCAACCGCAACAGTCATTGCAGTATCGCTGCAAAATCCTTTGAGCTTCAAACCAATATCAAGGCCAATAATATCGCCTTCCTTAAGGCTTCTTTGTCCAGGAATACCATGGACTACTTCTTCATTAACCGAAATACAAGTAGCATGCTTATAGCCGCGATATCCTTTAAATACCGGCTGGCATTCTTTTTGCAGGATCAATTTCTCTGCCAAACTATCAAGGTCCTCAGTCGTAACCCCAGGCTTAACAGCGTGGGCCACTTGACTTAAAATCTCGCCTAAAATCAAACCAGCTTCCTTCATTATCTCGATTTCTTCAGCTGACTTGATTTTAATCTTTGCCATGCCCAATCACTGACAAAAGCCGATTTAAAACCTCATCAATAGCACCATTTGCATCAATTTGCGCCAGCTTCCCTGCCGCTTGATAACGTTCAATCAATGGCTTGGTTTGCTGGGCGTAAACCTCAAACCTGGTGCGAATAGCATCTTCCTGATCATCTTTCCTCTGATAAAGCTCGCCGCCACAAACATCACACACATCATCTGCCTTAGGCAGTTTAAATTTTATATGATAAACCGCACCGCACTTTTTACAACTGCGCCTGCCTGTTAATCGCTCAACCACCGCATCCTCATTTACAGCAAAATAAATAACGCTATCAAGCGTTAAACCCATGTCAACAAACATCTTATCAAGGGCCTCTGCCTGTGCTGCTGAGCGCGGAAAACCATCAAGGATAAAGCCATGGCTGCAATCTGCCTGGCTGATCCTTTTCTTAGTCAATTCAATTGTCAATTCATCCGGCACCAATTTGCCGGCATTAATGAATTCCTTGGCTCTTAGGCCGATTTCACTTTCCTGCCTAACCTCATGCCTTAAAATATCTCCCAAAGAAATATGGGGCAGCTTGCGTTTTTCCGACAAGACCTTTGCCTGGGTCCCTTTGCCAGAACCAGGTGGCCCTAGAAAAACTAATATCATGCAAGTAAGCCCTCATACTGCCTGGTGATCAAATGAGTCTCAATTTGCCTGACAAGGTCCATGGCCACACCAACTACAATTAAAAATGCAGTTGAGCCCATACCCTGGAACGATGTTATGTGAGTAAAGCCTTCAACAATATTTGGGATAACCGCAATAGTTGCCAAAAACAAAGCCCCAACCATGGTTAAGCGAGTAATCACATATTCTAAATACTGGGCTGTTGGACGGCCTGGCCTGATGCCCATAATAAAGCCACCGTATTTTTTAATATTCTCAGCCAATTCAGCCGGGTTAAATGTTATTGCCGTATAAAAATAAGTAAAGAAAAAGATTAAAGCAAAAAACAAGACCATATAAAGCGGTCCTGATGGCGATACCAAGCCAACAATTTTTTGCACTATTGGATTTGGGATAAATTGCCCGATCGTAGCCGGAAACAACAATACAGATGAAGCAAAAATAATTGGAATTACCCCACCCTGGTTAATACGCAACGGTATATAAGTCGTTTGACCGCCATACATCTTGCGGCCAACAACCCTTTTGGCATATTGCACCTGAATACGGCGCTGTCCTTCCTGAATAATGACAATTGCCACAATCATCAACAAAAAAGCAGACAGCAATAAACCAACTCCAACCAAAGAAGCTCCGCCGCGAACCAAGGTCACGGTTTGGGCAATATAGCTGGGGATACGGGAAACAATTCCAGTAAAAATCAACAGAGATGCACCATTGCCAATCCCATGCTCTGTAATTAATTCAGAAAACCACATGACCATGGTTGAGCCAGCAGTCAAAGCAATGACTGAACCAACTAAAAAGACCATAAAATTGTAATCTTCAAGCATAACGCCCCTGAGCCAAAAAGCCATGGCTGTTGCCTGAAACAAGGCCAAGATAACAGTTAAGTAGCGGGTGTAACGAGCAATCTGCTTTCTGCCGGAATCCCCTTCTTTGGACAACTCTTCAAGCTGTGGCACAACAACTGTCAGCAGCTGCATAATAATTGAAGCATTAATATAAGGCACAATGCCTAAAGCAAAAATGGAAAATTTCATTAAAGCGCCGCCTGTGAACAGATCCAAAAAGCCCAACAAATTTCCCTGGCCAAATAAATTTTGCAGCTTGACCGCATCAATGCCTGCCACAGGGATAAATGACCCCAAACGAAAAAGAATAATCATACCTATTGTGTACAGGAATTTCTTCCGCAGGTCGGCAATATTTAATATACCGGAAATTACGTTAAGCATTTGCCTCCAGCTGCCTCAATTTTCTTTTTGGCTGAAGCAGAG
>JAHIUL010000218.1 GCA_018817195.1 Candidatus Margulisiibacteriota bacterium | reverse complement strand
TATTGTTTTACTTTTTTGGTTGTTTATAATTATTGTCAGCCGTTATTTTGTGCCGTCAACTATTTTTATTCTGGCCGGCGTTCCTGTAATGATGCTGGTTTTAGGCAAAGGCGCAGAAGAAGTTTTTTTTGGCGTGTCTGCATTTGCCCTGGCTTTGTATACCCATCGAGAAGACATTAAGCGGTTTATTGCCGGCAAAGAGCTGAAAACAGCTGAGTCAGTTAAGCATTATATGGGCAAATAGCCGGGGATAGCGACAAATCGGAGCATGGCTCAGCTTGGTAGAGCGCCTGCTTCGGGAGCAGGAGGCCGTGGGTTCAAATCCCGCTGCTCCGATTTGTAATAAAGGAGGAATAGTATGAGAAAAGTGTTAAGTGTGTTTATGGTTTTAATGTTAACAGGGTTGGTTGTGGGCTGTGCGCCTAAGGTGGCCAATGATTATTCAGCGGAATCAGTTACCAGGTTTGCCGGCAAGACGCAAAATGCCAAGCTGTACAGCTCCGGCGGCAATTGGAGGGTTGAAACCGAGAGTTTTGGCAAAAAAGGAATAATGATCGTGCGGTTAGACAAAAAGGTTTCCTGGATGTTAATGCCCGAACAGAAGATGTACATCGAACAAAAATTAAAACCAGATATGCTGATGGGCAAGACCGCAAAAATGCCGGGGGAAATTGAACGTAAAAAGCTGGGACAGGAAAAAGTAAACGGGATTTTATGCGATAAATATCAAGTGATCTTTAAAGTTAACGAAAAAAGCGAACCAACTTCTGTTTTTCAATGGGTTTCCAAAGACCAAATCCCAATGAAATCATCATCTGTCGATGGCAGCTGGTCATCTGAGTTGAAAAATATTAAGCGGGGCAAGCAGCCGGCCAAGTTGTTTGATTTGCCTGCCGGCTACAAGAAATTGAGCCTGCCGGGCAATATTTTTAAGTAGGTTTTAAGCTTGACTTAGGCTTAATTTAACTGATATACTCGCAATAAGATGGAGAACAAATCTAAAAAGAAACAGAGATTTTATACGTTCGTTATTGTTCCCCATGATGCCAGCCGAAGGCCTTTAACGATTAAGGCTCCTGTTTTTGCCATTTATTCGGTTTTATTCCTTGTGGTTTTCTCAACCTTGTTTGTAGCGTCTTCTTTTGTCTATTCCTCCTATTTAACCAGGCGTTTAGTTAATTATCATCAGGCTTTAAATAAGAACCGCCAGCAGCGGGAAGCCATCAATTCTTTTACGCAAAAGACTAAACAGGTGGAATTGGCTATTCAGGAGCTGGTTGATCAGGATAATAAGTTAAGAAAACTGTTGGGCCTCAGCAGCTGGAAAAGTAAAGCGAAGCTGGCCTCAAATCTGGTCAAATATGATGATAAAGCTGAACAGGTTTCAAATGAGCTGGCCCAGGCTGATATGGAGCTGGCTGACAGGTCAAAGAGCCTGTCAGAATTAAGGTCGTGGGTTAACAAAATAAGGGAGCGCTATGCTAATACGCCTTCGCGCTGGCCGCTCCACGGGCGTATTGTTTCGCGCTTTGGCTATCGGATTTATCCCTGGAGAGGTTTTCACACCGGCATAGATATTTCAGGCAATTATGGCTCGCCGATCCGTTCCACGGCAGACGGGGTTGTCAGTTTTGTTGGCTGGCGTACGGGTTACGGCAAGACTGTGATTGTGGAACACGGCTATGGCAAGTCAACTTTGTATGCCCATTGTTCTCGCTACGCTGTTAGTCACGGCCAAAAAGTGAGCAAGGGCCAGGTTGTTTCTTATGTCGGTAATACCGGTTATACAACAGGACCGCATCTTCATTATGAGGTGCGCACTGCTAACAGGCCGGTTAATCCATCGACTTATTTAAACTTAAATATCTTGTCAGCCAGTAAAATTTGGAAGGAGTAAGAAATGGGTTTGTTTAATATCGAAAAAAACATTGCCGCGTCTGGAGCAGTAGATTCAATTATAGGAGAAAAGGCCAAGCTTAAGGGCGAGTTATTTTCCCGCGGCTCGATCAGCGTTAATGGTGAATTTGAGGGCAAACTGGCGGCAGATGGCGAAGTTCTGGTTGCCGCCGGCAGCATGGTTATTGGCGATATTTATGCCGGCAGTGTTGTTGTGTCCGGCAAAGTTGACGGCAATATTGCTGCTTCCCAAACTTTAGAAATCACTAAGAAGGGCCGCGTTAATGGCGACCTTATTGGCGGAAGAATCGTTATTGAAGAAGGTTCTTTCTATTGCGGCCGGGTAAAGGTGGAAGGGAAGGGATCGGCTAATAATGATGTAATTGAAGAAGCTGTTGAAATTGTTGAAGCCCAGGCCAAGCAGACTGCTAAACTTTAAATGTGGCTACGCTTTTTGTTGTTGCAACCCCGATAGGCAACCTGGAAGATATTACTTTCCGTGCCATTCGCATTTTAGCTGAAGTTGATTTAATAGCTGCTGAAGATACACGTAAGACCAGGATACTGCTTAATAAATATAATATTAATACCCCGATGACTTCTTATCATAAATTTAATATCAGGTCAAAGACGCCTCAGCTGATTGAAGCCTTAAAACAAGGGCAAAATATTGCATTGGTGTCAGACGCCGGCATGCCGGGGATATCGGATCCGGGGTATGAGTTAATTAGTAGTGCAGTAGTGCAGGCTTCGTCCCGAGGGGACTCAGCCCGAGGGGGGATTAAGGTGGAACCTATACCCGGTGCCTCAGCTGCTATTTCTGCTTTAGCTGTTTCCGGTCTGCCAACAGATCGGTTTGTGTTTGAAGGCTTTTTGCCGAAGAAACCAGGCAAGAAAAGAAAATTGCTTGAAAGCTTGAAAACAGATGAGAGAACTATTATCATTTATGAGTCACCGTATCGAGTTTTAAAAACATTGGTAGACATTAATAATATCTTAGGTAATCGACAGATTGTAATTGCTAGAGAGTTAACTAAAAAGTTTGAAGAAATT
>JAHIUL010000217.1 GCA_018817195.1 Candidatus Margulisiibacteriota bacterium | reverse complement strand
CCTAAAGCTCCACCAGAACCGCCTTCACCAGTTACAATACTAATAAATGGAACAGTTAGTTCTGCCATTTCTCTTAAATTCTTGGCAATGGCTTCTGCCTGGCCGCGCTCTTCCGCGCCGATGCCAGGGTAGGCGCCAGGTGTATCAATAAATGAAATAATAGGCTTTTCATATCTTTCAGCAATACGCATTATCCTTAAGGCTTTGCGATAGCCTTCGGGATTGGCCATGCCAAAGTTACGGGCAATGTTTTCTTTGGTTGTTTTGCCTTTTTGCTGCCCCATAACCACAATTGACCGGCCGTTTAATTTAGCAATGCCGCTGATCATGGCCGAATCATCAGAAAAATTGCGATCACCGTGAAGCTCAATAAAATCTTCAAAAATAAAATCAATATAATCCAGGGTGGTTGGCCTTTGCATATGGCGGGCAACCTGGACAATCTGGATAGGGGTTAGTTTGCTGAAAATTTCTTTTTGCTGGGTTTCAATGCGTTTTTCCATCAAACGGATATCATCCTGCATTTGGATTTTGCCCTCAGCTGACAGCCTTTTTAAGTCATCAAGTTTTTCGTAGAGCTTTGCCAATGGTTTTTCAAACTCTAAGAGGGTTATTTTATTTGTTTTGCTTTTATCTTTCATCAAACCACTTTAATATTTTGCAAAGAGTGTCTTTTATTAATTTTCTTTCGCAAACAACATCAAGCATGCCGTGCTCCAGCAGGTATTCTGAGCGCTGAAACCCCGGCGGCAGCTTTTGCCTGATAGTTTGCTCAATTACCCTGGGGCCGGCAAAGCAGATTAACGCGCCAGGTTCAGCAATATTAATATCGCCTAACATAGCATAACTAGCAGAAGTTCCCCCTGTAGTTGGATCTGTTATCACTGATATATAGGGCAGGCGATTTTCTCTGAGTCTGCCAAGGGCAGCTGAGGTTTTGGCCATCTGCATCAAACTCATAATGCCTTCCTGCATGCGCGCGCCGCCGGAGGATGAAAATATTATCACCGGCAGTTTCTTTTCAACTCCCAGCTCAATCAATCTAGCCACTTTTTCGCCGACTACTGAGCCCATGCTGCCGCCCATAAAGGAAAAATCCATTATGCCAAGAGCCGCCTTCTGGCTGCAGAGTTTGCCTGTGCCGGTTACAATGGCATCTGACAGGTTGGATTTGGCCATGGCGCTGTTAATCCTTTTACCATAAGATTTTGAATCAGTAAAACTTAGGAAGTCTGTGGATTTAATATTTGGGTCGATTTCCTGGAAAGTGTTTTCATCAACCAGCTGGCTGATCCTTTCCCAGGCGTTTAACTTAAAGTGATAACCGCACTTGGGGCAGACTTTTAGGTTAATTTCCAGGTCATTGGAAAAGATCGCTTCGTTACACTTGTAGCATTTAACCCATAAGTTACCCGGGATATCTAGCCGTTCGCGGACATAAGCAGTCTCTTGGCGCTTTTTTTTTCTTCTAAACCAGTCGTTTATACTCAAAGTGCTTGATATGATAGTGCAGAATAAGGTATAATGTCAAGTTCATGGGGACGGGAAAAACTATTAGTATCCAATAAAAGGGGGAAATCATGGCCCAAAGATCAAAATCAGGCAAGAAACGAGTTCGCAGCTCAGCCAAGAGAAAAGCAAGAAACCTTCAAACTAAAGAAGCGATCAAAAAGGCTGTGAAAGCGGCTGATAGGGCGATTCAAGCCAAGTCTGCGGAAGCTGCTGGACTGGTGAAAAAAGCTGTTTCTGTTATTGATAAAGCAGCTGAGCGCGGCATTATCCACAAGAACAAGGCTTCCCGAAAAAAATCTCGCTTGGCCTTAAGACTTAAAAAAGCTGGTTAATGAAGCTAAAGGCTTACGCCAAAATTAACCTCTCCCTGCGCGTATTTGACAAGCGGCAGGATGGTTACCACGATTTAGAGTCTGTGATGCAGTCGGTTTCGCTCTGCGATTATATTACCCTCACCTTGAAAGACTCCGGGATTGAAGTTGTTTGCAATGATCCAAAAGTTCCGCTGGGCAAGGATAATATTGCGTATAGGGCGGCGGAAGCATTTTTGAAAGCAGTAAGCAGTAAGCAGAAAGCCCCTCAGCAGAGCTCGGGGCAAGCAGTAAGCGGATGTAGAATTCATATTGAGAAGAACATTCCCATGGCGGCGGGATTAGCTGGTGGATCGGCGGATGCGGCGGTGGTGCTTTGGGGATTGAATGCCGAATTTCGAATGCCGAATGACGAATTAATGAAAGTAGCATCCGGAGTCGGATCTGATGTGCCGTTTTGTTTAACCGGTGGGACCTGTCTGGTCAAAGGCAGGGGCGAGATTGTTGAAAAGCAGGAGCCCTGGCCAAAGACTTATT
>JAHIUL010000216.1 GCA_018817195.1 Candidatus Margulisiibacteriota bacterium | reverse complement strand
TATTCCTATTAAAGTAATTATCGGCCCTAAAGGGCTGAAAGATGGGAAAGTAGAAGTTAAATTCCGCAAAGATGGCAAGACCGAGCTAGTTGCAAAAGAGGAGGTAATTAAATATGTGCGGAATATTTGCGATTTCAGCTAAGGAAAACATTGTTGACGACCTGTTTCTTGGAACTTTTTACCTTCAGCACCGGGGACAAAAATATTGCGGCTTGTCGACTTATGACGGCAAAGGGATTAATATCCGGACCCATCGAGGACTGGTGCGGGCGACCTTTACTAATGACTTAGTTGGGATGGGTGGGACGATGGGGATTGGCCACACTTCATTGCTTGACCGCCAGCCGGTCAAGCTTGATTCAAAAATGGGGGAGTTTACCATTTGTTTCGAGGGCAATATTATTAATAGGAAAGAATTAATTGACGACTTAAAAAAGCAAGGCCACTCTTTTTATTCTGACGCTGATATTGAGATAATTGCTAAGCTGATCGCCCAGGGGGATGATTTTGTAGACGGTATTGAAAGGATGGCGGCCAAGGTCCACGGGGCATATGCCCTGGTTATTCTAACTAAAGGCAAGCTTTTCGCGGCTCGTGATAAACATGGCTTTAGGCCAATGGTTATTGGCCAGCGCGATGGCGCGGTTGTTGTTACCTCTGAATCGTGTTCTTTTGTTAACCTTGGTTTTGAAATTATCCGTGATGTTAAGCCGGGAGAAATTTTGGAAATCGATAACTCCAGGTTTGAAACCAAGAAAATTATTAAGGCAGACCTTGTTCAATACTGTACCTTTGAATGGGTTTATACAGCCAATGTGGCTTCAATTATTGATGGCCAGTCAGTTGATATTGCCAGGCGAAACCTTGGGGCAGCCCTGGCCAGACGTTATCCTGTTGAAGCCGACATTGTGGCGGCAGTGCCAAACTCAGGCATTGGCCACGCGATTGGTTGCGCGCAAGAATCAAAAATTCCTTATGATAATGTTTTTATTAAATATGACTATGCTAGCCGCAGTTATACCCAGCCAACCCAGGCAGAGCGCGATCGCGAGGCAAAAATTAAACTTATTCCTATACCTGCAAAAATAAAAGATAGAAGCGTGGTAATTTGTGATGATTCAATTGTCCGCGGCACGCAGATGAAAAATGACCTGGTGGTTAAATTGCGCAAGAACGGGGTTAAACAAATCCACGCACGGGTGGCCTGTCCGCCGCTTAAGGCTCCGTGCATGTACGGTGTGGCAACACGTTCAAAAGATGAATTAGCAGCTCACAAGAAATCTATTGAACAAATCAGGGAATATATTGGTGTAGATGGTCTGGCCTTTAATACGCTGGATGATTTAGGTAAGGCTTTAGGCCGGCCGTTGGACCAGATCTGCACATCTTGTTGGACTGATATTTATAAGGTGTAAATAATTGAAAGAAGCTTGCGGCGTATTTGGAATATTTAATTATTCGGCTGATTCACCAGCTAAGTCGGTTTATTACGGGCTTTTTGCCCTACAGCACCGCGGCCAGGAATCTGCTGGTGTAGCTGCATCTGATGGTAATGATATTACCAGCCATAAAGGCATGGGGCTGGTTAACCAGGTTTTTAATGAGGAATCAATTAGCCGCTTGAAAGGCAATATTGCTGTTGGTCATGTGCGTTATTCAACAACTGGATCTTCTGTAATTGAAAACGCCCAGCCAATTGTTATTGATACGAGATATGGCAGAATTGCCTTGTCCCACAACGGTAATTTAATTAACGCGGCCGCACTTAGGCATGATTTAAAAGACAAAGGCATTAGTTTTGTCGGGACATCTGACTCTGAAATTATGGCGGCAATGATCGCAACCTCAAAAAAAGAAAACTTTGAGGATGCAATTGTTGACACTTTAAAACATTGTAAAGGGGCATTTTCTTTAGCGTTAATGACCAAAGACAAGCTAATTGCTATTCGTGACCCAAATGGCATACGGCCTCTTTCAATCGGTAAGCTTGAAAAAGGATATATTATTTCTTCAGAAACATGTGCGTTAGACATTATTGGAGCGGAGTTTTTGCGTGACGTGGCTAATGGCGAAATGGTTGTAATTGATAAAGATGGCTTAAGGTCCAGGACCTGGGCAATGGAGGACCGGGAATCTATCTGTGTTTTTGAATATATTTATTTTGCCAGACCGGACAGCGTGCTGCGCGGCAGAAACGTTTATGAAGCCAGGTTTCAAATGGGTAAATATTTGGCTAAAGAACATCCAGTTGAGGCTGATATGGTTATGGGCGTGCCGGAATCAGGTGTGCCTGCAGCCATGGGGTTTGCGGCGGAATCAAAAATACCTTATGAAGAAGGGCTGATCAAAAATCGATATATTGGCAGAACTTTTATCCAGCCCAGCCAGGAGATCAGGGATTTAGGCGTGCGACTTAAGCTTAATCCTATCCGTGATGCGGTGCGCGGCAAAAAAGTTATTGTGATTGATGACTCAATTATTCGCGGCACAACTTCAAGAAAAATTGTCCGCTTGATTCGAGAGGCTGGGGCGCGTGAAGTTCATATGCGGATTTCTTCTCCGCCCAACCTAAATCCTTGTTATTACGGCATTGATACTGCGACCAGGGCAGAGCTGATTGCCTCAAACCTGTCCATTGAAGGTATTCGCAAATATATAGAAGCAGATTCTTTGGGTTACTTAAGTTTGAAAAGTCTGGTAAAATCAATCAGTCTGCCAAGCAAAAACCTTTGTCTGGCGTGTTTAAACGGGGAATACCCGGTCAGGATTCCGGAAAGACTGCAGAGCCTAAAATTATTTTTTAAATAGGGGGGTGAACGAAGATGGGAGAATGCGCAGGATATCCAAAGTGCCAGAAATGTAATAAGGGTGATTTATTACCGCTGTCTGACTTTTCAAATAATTCTGTCTCAATTCGTTATAAGGCCTGGGCTTGCACAAATCAGGAATGCAGGTTTTTTGTGGCTCTTCGCGGGGGCAACGTTTACTATGGGACAGCTACAGCTGAACCGGCCAGATAGTAATATTAAAATAGTTGGTTGCGGTGAGATTGTTCATTGCAATCAACTAGGGGTTAGATAGTAGAAAGTAGAGGGTAGAGCGAAGGAGGATTTATGATTACATACAAGCAGGCAGGGGTGGATGTTGATGCAGGGAACGAGGTTGTTAAAAGAATAAGAAAATATGCTCAGGGGATAGGTTTTTTTGGCGGATTGTATCCTTTTGGGAAAAAACAATATTTAGTTGGTGCGGCTGACGGTGTTGGCACCAAGGTGAAAATTGCCATTAAGATGAATAAGCATGACACGATTGGTATAGATTTGGTGGCCATGAACGTCAATGATATCGCGGCAACTGGAGCTATGCCTTTGTTCTTTTTGGACTATATTGGCTGCCATAAGGTCCGTCCTCCGCAGATTGAAAAAATTATCAAGGGGGTTGCTGCTGGCTGTAATAAAGCTGGTTGCAGGCTTTTGGGGGGGGAAACTGCGGAACTTTCTGATTTATATCAGGACGGAGATTATGATTTAGCCGGCTTTGCCATTGGCTCGCTTGATAAGAAAAAATTAGTTAATGGCTCAAAGATTAAGACAGGTGACGCCATTATCGGCCTGGCCTCATCAGGTTTGCACAGCAACGGGTATAGTTTGGCCCGCAAGGTTTTATTTGACCAGGCGCATATGGATGTGAATACGTTTATTGAAGAAATTGAGCGGCCCCTGGGACAGGAATTGTTGACCCCAACTAAAATTTATTCGCCAATTATTTTAAAACTAATTAAGAAATTCAAAGTAAAAGGGGTTGCCCATATTACCGGCGGCGGGATTCCGGAGAACCTGGCCAGAGTATTGCCAAAAACAAAGCAGGCGGTAATTGATTTAAATTCATGGCCAGTGCAGTATATTTTTAGGCTTATCCAGAGATTGGGCAAGGTTGACCATGATGATATGTACAGGACTTTTAATATGGGACTGGGCTTGATTGTTGTGGTTGACAAGAAGCAGGTTAACAAAATCCTGGCGTTCTTGAAAAAACAAAAGGAAAAAGCATATTTAATCGGTGAAGTGGGCAAAGGCAGGGGCGAAGTTATAATCATTTAAAATGATCAAAATAGGAGTCATAATATCAGGCCGGGGATCAAATCTCCAGGCTATTATTGATGCTGTTGAGCTGGGCAAAATACCTGCCCAGGTTGCTGTTGTAATCTCAAATAATCCTAAGGCGTATGGCCTTGAGTGGGCAAAGAAACATAACATTCCCACCAAAGTTTATGAACCAAAGAAATTTCCTGATAAAAACACCTATGAGCTGGAAATCGTTAAAACCCTGCGCGCCCACCAGGTTGATTTAGTTTGCCTGGCCGGTTATATGAGAATTGTGGGCGAACCGCTACTGCAGCAGTATTTTGGCAAGATGATAAATATCCACCCGGCGCTCTTGCCGTCTTTTCCAGGACTACATTCACAAAAACAAGCGCTTGATTATGGGGCGAAAGTTTCCGGTGTTACAGTTCATTTTGTGGATGAAGGTTGCGATACAGGCCCGATAATTTTACAAACTGCAGTACCTGTGATGCAGGATGATACAGAAGAGACGCTGTCTGCCAGGATATTAGAACAAGAACATAAGCTTTATCCTGAGGCAATTAAATTATTTGCTGAGGGAAAACTGAAAATAGAAGGGAGAAAAGTGAAGATCTTATGAAAAGGCTTAAAAGGCATTCAGGGCAATCAAGAGTATCAAAGAAATCTAAGGCAAAAGGGCAGGCAAAGTCAACAGGGCAAAATAAGAAATATGCATTGTTATCAGTTTCGGATAAAAAAGGTTTAGATAAATTT
>JAHIUL010000215.1 GCA_018817195.1 Candidatus Margulisiibacteriota bacterium | reverse complement strand
GCAAATTTGGGGAAGACGGGACTGTCCAGGGATTGTTAGAAGTAGGCGGGGTTCCTTATACCGGCTCAAAAGTTTTAGCCTCTGCCCTGGCCATGAATAAATTGGCTTCAAAGCGGATTTTTCAGGCAGCAAAGATTCCCACACCGCATTATATGGATGTTGACGGCAATAATAATCTTGATGACGAAATAAAGCAGTTAAAAGATAATTTTGTTTTTCCTTTAATGCTTAAGCCCACGTCCGAAGGTTCAAGTTTGGGTATTACTTTAGTCAAAAACAAAAATGATTTGGATAAAGTGTTGAAAAAAACAGTTAAAGAATTTAAAGATGTATTTGTTGAAGAATATATTAAAGGGCAGGAGGTTACGGTTGGCGTTATTGGCCGTAATAATGATCTTCAAGCCCTGCCAATTTTGGAATTAGTGCCTAAGAATGAATTTTATGACTATCATGCTAAATATACCCCTGGGATGACAGATTTTATCCTGCCAGCACGCTTGAAAAAACCAATTTACGAAAAAACGCAACAAGTTGCCGTAGCTGCGCATAAAGCTTTAGGATGTTACGGTGTTTCCCGCGTTGATTTTATTGTTAGCAAAGATGGTGTGCCTTATGTTAATGAGGTTAATACTTTGCCGGGAATGACTGCTCAATCAGATTTACCGGCTGAGGCAGAGTATGCGGGGATTTCATTTGATGAGCTGGTGGTAAGGATTCTTGAGAGTGCATATTAAGTGAGTTGGTGGATAGGTTGTTAGGGGGATAGATGTCAAAGAAGAAGGAAAAGAAAAAAGGAAGACGAAGAAAAAAAAAGCGGAAATTTAGTTTTCCGCTTTTCTTTTTATTTTTGTTTTTAATTGCCGGGCTCGGCTATTATATTTTAACTTTGCCGATCTGGGGGATTAAGGATGTGGTGGTCAATGGCACAAAAATGTTATCTGACGATGAAATCCGTGCTATGGCAGCTATTCCTTTATCAGAAAATCTGTTTTTTGCTAATTTTTCCCGGGCCAGCAAAAACTTAAGTAATATCACCCCCATAAAAAACTTCCGCCTTTACCGGATTCCTCCGGGAACGGTGCTTATAAGCATAGAAGAAAGACAGCCAATTGCCACAATTGTCTTTGCCAAGAAGTCAATTATTATTGATGAACAGGGTTTTGTGCTAAACCGCAATCCAAAAATATCATTAACAGTTGCCAACATGGCTGACCTGCCGGTTGTAAGCGGTATAAATGAAAAAGATGTGCTCAAGGATGATCATGTTGATGCTGAAATAGCTGGTTTAATCTCAGATATTATTTCAAAGCTGTCCCGCTACCTGGAATCAAGCAGGATACAGCTCGAACTGGGCGGTTTAAAAAATGTCAGCTTCTTGCTCGATGATATCTTGCAGGTCAAAGTAGGCAGCTCTGAGCAGGTTAAGCGCAAAATGGAAGTATTTGGCGCTCTGCTGCCGGTAATTTCCGGTAAATGGCCGCAGGTGGCTTATGTTGATGTGCGTTATCCGGATAATCCTGTTATAAGATATAAATAAGCGATTATTTGCAATTGCAAAAGCTTATGTTACAATATATCACACAGATCCAATACCCGATTTGCGGGGAAGGAGCATGATTTAGATGAATGATGGTAATGGTAAGAACTTTGCCACTATAAAAGTTTTTGGTGTTGGCGGCGGCGGAACCAATGCTGTTAACCGCATGATTGGCAGCGGCTTAAAAGGTGTTGAATTTTGGGGCGTTAATACTGACCATCAGGCTTTAAGTGTTTCTTTGGCAGACCATAAACTCCAAATCGGCGAAAAAGTTACCAAGGGCTTAGGCGCGGGCGCAAACCCTGATATGGGACAAAAAGCGGCGGAGGAATCACGCGAAGATATAAAGTTAGCCCTAGAAGGGGCTGACATGATTTTCTTGACCGCGGGCATGGGTGGGGGAACCGGCACCGGGGCTTCTCCAATTATTGCTGAAGTTGCCAAGGAAATGGGCTGCTTAACTGTTGGGGTTGTTACCAAACCATTTCGCTTTGAAGGGCCGGTCAGGATTTCACAGGCAGAAACAGGCGTAGCCATGCTTAAAGAAAAGGTTGATGCCTTAATTGTTATTCCAAACGATAAGCTCCTCCAGGTTGTTGAACAGAAAACCTCAATTATTGAGGCTTTCCGCATTGCTGATGATGTTTTGCGCCAGGGCGTTAAAGGTATCTCAGATTTAATCACAGTTCCTGGATTAATTAACCTTGACTTTGCTGATGTTAGGACAATTATGTATGAAGCTGGCTCTGCCATGATGGGCATTGGCACAGGCTCAGGTGACAACCGCGCGGTAGAAGCAGCTGAATCTGCGATTTCATCTCCGCTGCTTGAAGAAACCATTACTGGAGCTAAGGGTGTTATTTTTAATGTTACCGGCGGATCAGACTTAACTCTTTATGAAGTCAACGAAGCTGCGGAAGTTATTTACAATGCAGTTGATCCTGACGCTAACATCATCTTTGGCGCGGTTATTGATGAAAAATTACAGGGGGATGTTGTTGTTACAGTTATAGCCAGTGGATTTATCCCATCAGCTAAAAAGGACAAGGAGGCCCTGCCTTTCTTGCGGCCAAAGAAGAAAATACCTGTTAATACAGTGGCTAATAGCAACGGCCGTGAAAATCTTACCAATAATAATTCAAACAATAACAATAATAATATAGAATTGCCGCCGTTTATGAGATAGAGCTTGTTGTTTGGCTTCTGCTTTGGATTGACTTTTTCCTGCTTTTAAAGGATAATTTTCCTATTCTTATTTTGAGGTGAAATTTTTATGAAAATTGCTATGCTCCACTGGGGTTTTCCTCCGATTATTGGCGGAGTTGAAACCCATCTCGTTTTCTTGATGCCGCAATTAGTTAAGATGGGCAACAAAGTTTCTCTTTTGACCGGATCTGCCGAGGGTTATGATGAAGAGTATAATTTTCACGGGGTCAAAATACAACGATCTAAATTTTTTGACCTTAACTGGCTTTTTAAGAGTAATTTCCAGGAAGTTGATGATAATGTTTCTGATATTACTTTTGATTTCCTGGACAAAGCTAAGCCTGATGTTATTCACGCTCATAACATGCACTATTTTAGCCGCTATCATGTGCGTATACTGGAACAATATGCGCTCACGCGCAAAATTCCGCTTGTTTTGACCGCGCATAATACCTGGAGGGACAAGCTGTTTCTTGACTTAACCTGTAAAATCGCCTGGGATAAGATTATTGCTATAAGCCATTATATAAAAAGGGATTTGTCTGCCGTAGGTGTGCCGGATGAAAAAATTGCCGTGGTTCACCATGGCATTGACAATAAGATCTTTTCACAGGGCAAGCCTTCAGCCGCATTGTTAAGAAAGCACAAGCAGCTTAAACATAAGGGGCCGATTATTTTGAGTCCTGCTAGAATGGGCATTGCTAAAGGCTGTGATATTACAATTGAAGCGTTTCGGTTGGTCAAAGATAAGTTTCCCAAAGCTTTTCTGGTCATGTCAGGCAGCGGCAATATTATCGATTGGGGCCTGACCCAGAATAAAGATATCGCTTACTTTGTGACATTAATAAAGCATCTGGATTTGGAAGACAGCATTTACATTAATAGTTATTCTCTGGAAGAAATGCCCCAACTTTACCGTGCAGCTGATGTGATCCTCTATCCATCAAGCTCAGAAGAGCCGTTTGGCCTGGCCATGCTTGAGGCCATGGCTTCGGCTAAGCCGATTATTGTTAGTGAATCAGGCGCTATGCCGGAAATTATTCAGAATGATGTTAATGGATATGTTGTGCCGAAAAATAATCACGAGGCCCTGGCTGAAAAAATGATAAATTTGTTGGGCAGTCAAAAACTGCGCGATAAACTTGGTAAAACCGGCCGCAAGCAGGTTGAATGTCTTTACACGAAAGAAATTTACGCTAAGAATATTTTTAAAGTTTATCAGGAAACCATAAACGAATACAGCGCAAAGAAAAAACATGGCCGGAAGAAGATCGGAAAATTTGTTTTTCCTAGAGAAGAGATAAGGGTTTAGCTTTGAGCGTAAAAGGCGCGATTTTTGATTTAGACGGCGTCATTGTCAATACAGTGCCCCTGCATTTTAAGGCCTGGCAAAAAATGTTTGAGGGATACGGCCATAAATTTACCATGGCTGATTATTTGGCAAAGGTGGACGGCCGGCCCAGGCTTGAGGGTGCGGCCGCAATTTTAACGGAATTAGACCAGGAAGAGATCAAGAAAGCTGGAGATATCAAACAAAATTATTATTTAGAGCTTCTGGACGGCGATCCTATTGAAATATTTGACAGTTCGGTTAAAATTGTTAAAGAGCTTAAGGCCAGGGGCGTTAAGTTGGCTGCGGCGTCTTCCAGCAAGAATGCGGTCCGTATTTTGAAAAAAATTAATTTATATGATATCTTTGATGCCAATGTCTCAGGTGCTGATTTTGAAAAGGGTAAGCCTGATCCGGAAATTTTTTTAACTGCGGCAAGCAGGCTTAAGGTTTCGCCTAAAGAATCAGTTGTTTTCGAAGATGCAAAGTCTGGGGTGGAGGCGGCGCTGCGGGGCGGGTTTTATTGTGTAGGCATTGACCGCCACAATAATCCGGAGGCATTAAAAGGCGCAACAATTTTAGTCAACGATTTGTCCGAGTTGGGTTTAGAGAATATTATAAATATCAATGACAAATAATATTTGCAAAGATTTTAAATTAAGCCAGGATGACTGGCTGATTGAGGAAAAGAAGTATCATCCTCACAAGCAGGCTATGTATGAATCCCTCTTTACTTTGGGCAATGGCTATCTGGGAATGCGCGGCGCGTTTGAAGAAAACCCTCACGGCAGCTACCGTGGCATGTATATTGCCGGTGTTTTTGACAAGGCAGAGAGCTATGTCAGGGAAATTGTTAAGGTCCCGGGCTGGAACGATTTTTCAGTTTGGGTAAACGGCAATAAATTTAGCATTGATACCTGCAAAGTGATTTCCCACAAAAGGGCGCTGGACATGAAGAAGGGTATTCTTCACCGGACTACCATCATGAAGAACCCGGACGGCAAAAAATTAAAATTTGAGAGCAAGCGCATGATTTTTGCCCATCAGGTCAGGGGTGCCTTAATGTGTGTAAGCATAACCCCGATGAATTTTTCAGGGGAAATAAAAGTAATTAGCGGACTTAATGGTGACGTAACTAACCAGGGGTATTTCCCGGAGGAAAGAATCAAGCATCTTAATGTGGTCTCCATGCAGCGGGATAAAGAGTCAATCTATCTTGAAATGGAAACTCGTGATGACAAGACAAAGATTGCCATTGCCGCCGATACTGTTTATATGGGCAATAACTTAAACATTATTAAGGTTAACCGTGTATACGGCGAAAAATTTGCCCAGGAAATGATATTTAAGGCTGAAAAAGGCAGTCAGTATAATTTTGCCAAGTGGATCAGCGTATTTACCAGCCGCGAAGGTTATGAGCGCCAGATTAATTCAACAGCCACGGATCTTTTGCGGGACATGATGTATGAAGGTGTTGATTACCATGTTAAGAAGCATGTGGAAACAAGGGAGAAGATGTGGCAGACCGCGGATGTTCAAATAAACGGGGACCGCAGGGCGCAAAAAGGCATTCGTTTCAATATATATCATTTGCTTGTTATCAAGCCTCATCATGATCCAACTGTTAGCATTGCGGCTAAGTTCCTCACAGGGGAAGGTTATAAAGGTCATGTTTTCTGGGATACAGAAATTTTTATGCTGCCTTTTTATATTTATAATTTTCCTGAAGAAGCGCGTAATTTGTTGATGTACCGTTATTACACCATGGCTGGGGCGCTAAAAAATTCCAGGGAAATGGGCTATAAAGGCGCTAAATACGCCTGGGAAAGTGCGGACAGCGGCGAAGAGACCACGCCAAATTACGGCCTGCGGGCTGACGGTTCTTCAGTCAAGATATTTACCGGAGATGAAGAGCATCATATTGTTTCTGATGTGGCCTACGGTGTGTTTAATTATATGCAAGCGACAAAAGACACAGATTTCCTTTATAAGTATGGCGCGGAAATTATTTTTCAGTCAGCGCGTTTCTGGCTGTCACGCGTGGAAAAGCGGCGCGACCGTTATGAAATAAGAAAAGTTATTGGACCGGATGAATTTCATGAGCACGTAGACAATAATGCTTTTACCAATTATTTGGTTATGTGGCATCTCGAATACGCGCTAACTATTTATAATCAGATGCAAAAAAATGCGCCCGAAGTTTTAAAAGCATTAATAAAAAAAATCGCTTTGGAGTCTGAGGAAATAGAAAAGTTGAAAGTTGTTTCAAAAACAATTTTCTTGTCATATGATCAAAAATCAGAACTAATTGAGCAGTTTGAGGGATATTTCAGCCTGGATGATTTTACGGTTTCAGAACTTGACAGCAATGGCTTGCCTCTCTGGCCCAAAGGCCTTGATCTTTCAAATTTGGAAAGAACACAATTGTTAAAGCAAGCTGATGTGGTGCTGCTTTTGTATTTGTTTCCAGACCGTTTTTCGCCTGACCTTAAGGAAAAAAATTACAACTATTATGAGGCCAGGACAATGCATAAATCATCTTTGTCTCCGTGCATTTATGCAATTACAGGCCTGGATATTGGCGACCATAAACGGGCATATGATTATTTTATTAAAACATCTTACATCGATTTACTTGATGCCAATAAGAATACCGGTGACGGCATTCATGGGGCTGCCACCGGCGGGGCGTGGATGACAGCGATCCATGGGTTTGCCGGTATGAGGCTCAGACGCAACAATTTGTGTTTTGACCCATGGCTGCCCAAAAAATGGCAGGAGATATCTTATACCTGTTTTTGGCAGGGCAGTTTGCTACAGGTTAAATTAAACCATAAGAATATTTCTTTAAAAGTGATTGACGGCAAGGCAGTTAATGTGACCGTGCGGGCCAAGCAATATAAAGTGAGTTCCAAAAAAATTACCACTGTGAAGCTGGGCCCAAAGTACTGAATTAATGAAAATTGCGCAAATAGTTTCGCCAATCTTAAGGGTGCCCCCGGAAAAATACGGCGGCACTGAATTAATTGCCAGTCTTTTGACCGAAGAATTAGTGCGTTTGGGCCATGATGTGACGCTTTTTGCAACAGCTGATTCGAAAACCTCTGCTAAATTAAGGTCCATTATCAAAAAACCGATTGGCATCGGCAATCCTGATATGAACCCTGTCTGGGCGCACTTTGCCTATGCCTTTGAAAACGCACAAGAATTTGATGTTATTCACAATCATGGCGGTATGTATGGTTTGATCTATGCGCCGCTAACTAAAGTTCCGCTTATTACCACATTGCATAATATATATTTAGAGCAGGGGGACCCAGGGTTTGATTATTTTAAGGGCAATAATTTTGTTTCAATCAGCCGCGCTCAGAGAAAACTGATAAAAGGGTTAAATGTTGTTGATATGGTCCATAATTCAATTGATATTGGGCAGTTTAAATTTCAGCCAAAGAAGAAAGGTTATCTTCTCTGGCTGTCCAATTGTGTGGCTAACAAAGGCCCGGATATTGCTATAAAGGTTGCCAAAGAACTCGGTCTCAAGTTGATAATGTCGGGCAAAGTTGATAGTCGCATTCCCAAGAACCATAGATATTTTGAAAAAGAAGTCAAACCGCATGTTGATGGCAAGAATATTATTTACATGGGAGAGGTTGCTGCTGACAAAAAGGCGAAGCTTTTTGAAGATGCAGCCTGCCTGCTTTTCCCCATCCGCTGGGAAGAGCCTTTTGGCATGGTAATGGCCGAAGCCATGGCCAGCGGCACACCGGTGGTGGCTTACGGCCGCGGGGCGGTGCCGGAAGTGATAAAAGACCAGGAAACTGGCTATGTGGTCAAAGCTGGGGATTACGGAGCTTTTGTTAAGCGGGTTAGAGATGTTTTGGATGGCAAAATTGATCCGCAGGCCTGCCGCAGGCATGTTGAAAAGCACTTTATTCCCCAGGTCATGGCGCGTAATTATGCCAGTGTTTATAAGGCCTTGAGCGCTTAATTGGCCCCAAAAAATTTGCTTGATAAAATCTTGCACTTGGCGCATAATTTTTTGCCACAACAGGTAAACAGGCATGAACAGCAGAGCAGAATCTGAAGAAATTTCGCCCCTATCGGAGGATGAACCACCGCCAGTGTTTGCTTTTGCCAACCCCCAAAATTTTTCAAAATTTATTTTTTGCGACTCTGTTTTCCGCAGTAAAAAGGAGGTGCGGGGCAGCTAATATTTTTTATAAATATAAAGGAGTAAAATCATGAAAAAAATTTTAATTATTTTTTGTTTCCTGTGTTTGCTGATGTTTCCAGTTCTTGCCATGGGCGAAAGGGCGCCGCAAGCGGCTCCTGAAGAACCAGAAGATGTTCTTATAGAAGTTCAGGAAGAAACAACTACACTTGAGGGTGTTTCTGACGAAGAAGAAGATTATGATGATTCTGATCTTCTTTTGGAAGAGATTGAAGGTGAAAATAATGAGGACTATTAAGGAAAGAAGTACAACTTTAAGTTTACTGGATAATCCGAAATCATATTGTCAGGAGGAGCCGCTTGCTCCTCCTGATGTGCTGACTGGTGTTTTAAGCGATTATAAATATGTTAAACACCTGATTGATGAGCAAATATTTTTTGCTGTGACCAATCGTTTCCCCTTTGTTGCAACATCATATTATTGCTCTTTAGCCGAGCCAACGTTAAATGACCCGATAATGCGCCAGCTTTGTCCGTCAGTTGAAGAGCTTTATCCCGGCAGTGAGGAAGAGGACGATCCGCTGGCTGAGGAAGCCTCTTCTCCTGTGCCCGGTCTGGTGCATCGTTACCCGGACAGGGTTTTAATGGTGGTAACAAATATTTGTTTTATGAACTGCCGGCATTGTACGCGCAAGCGCCTGTGGCAATACGGGCGCAAAGCCTGCAGCCTGTCAGAGATTGAGGCCATGCTTGAGTATATAAAAGGGCATTC
>JAHIUL010000214.1 GCA_018817195.1 Candidatus Margulisiibacteriota bacterium | reverse complement strand
GTTACTATCTTAATAGTTTTACAAAAGCGAGTCACTGTTTGAAGCCGCGAGGTCTGACGAGCGGCCGAGTTTGACTCGCAGGGGATACGGAAGGGGCAAAGCCCCCTTAACTACAATTTAATCTTGCTTAACATAATATATCTTATGTGACTACGCTGCATTCACATATGAATTATAAGTCTGGTCATTAAAAAGGACAAAATAGACTTCTTTTATCGAGCTTTCTCCTTGGAGAAAATCCTTGACCGCAGCAACCGCAATCGCCGCAGCCGCAATAAGTGGGTATCGATAAGCCCCTGTTGAAATTGACGGGAAGGAAATAGATGTCACTTTCCTCTCTGCTGCCAATCTTAAAGATTCTATATAACAACTCCTAAGTTCTACGCTCAACTTTCTACAATCTGCGTTCTTCCCATATATCGGCCCCACAGTATGTATCACAAATTTAGCCGGCAGTTTCCCTCCAGAAGTAATAACTGCCTGCCCAGTTGGAAGTCGACCCTGCTTCCTGACAATCTCTTTGCATTCGGAAAGTATCTGCGGCCCGCCAGCGCGATGGATTGCGCCGTCAACTCCCCCACCACCCATTAATGACGAATTCGCAGCATTAACTATCGCATCTGTAGTTTGCTTGGTTATGTCTCCTTTAATAAAAACAATTCTTGCCTGGCCGACTTTTACTTCTTTCATAAATTTATTATAGCAAAAAACCTATTAAAACAACAAAAAATTATGTATAATTATTCTATGGCAAAAGATCATTCATTCGATATAACATCAAAACCAAACCTGCAGGAGATTGATAATGCCATCCAGATGGCGATGAAAGAGATTTCTACCCGCTTTGACTTTAAAGGCAGCATCAGCAAAATTGAAAAAGAAGGCAATGATATTAAATTAATCTCAGAGGATGAGTTTAAATTAAAGAATGTAAATAATGTGTTGCAGGATAAATTGGTTAAACGCCAGGTTGCTTTAAAATTCTTTGATTACGGCAAGGTTGAAGAAGCGCTCGGCGGGACAGTTAAACAACCTGTTACCATAAAATCCGGCATTCCACAGGACAAAGCCAAAGAAATCGTAAAACTGATAAAAGCTTCCGGCTTAAAAGTCCAAGCCAGCATTCAAGGGGAGCAAATCAGGGTTTCTGCTAAAAAAATTGACGATCTCCAGGCTGTGATGCAAAACCTCAAAGCGGCCAACCTGCCGCTTGTGCTGCAGTTTGAGAATTATCGATAAGATGTCGTAATCTCGACACCCCTCGACTCTGCCTCGACAGGCTCGGCATCGCTCGGAATAAACCAAACGGGTATTTTTTTCTATAAAGCAAACAAAAACTGCTTGCACCGAGCGAGGCGCGAAGCGATGAGTCGAGGTGGTAATAAGATTGCTATACTTCTTTAGTAGTACAGTAGTACAGGGGGTAGCAATGCAGCGCGGGTTCAAAGATCTAATTGTTTGGCAAAAGGGATACAAGTTATCATTATTAGTTTATCAGGTAACAAAAGAATTTCCCAAGCCAGAGACTTATGGTTTACGGGCACAAATAAGATCTTGTGCAATATCCGTTCCCGCGAATATATCCGAAGGTTATGAAAGGGATAGTAAAAAACAATATTTATATTTTTTAAACATAGCAAAAGGTTCATTGGGAGAACTGGAAACGCATTTATTACTTTCTAAAGATCTAAAATACATTACCGAAAAACAATGGGAGAAAATAGAATGTTTAAGAAGAGAGGTAATTCGACTGTTAAGGGAGCTAATAACATTTTTGAGGAAAAAGATATAAACGGTACTACTCCTTTCCCCTGCACTACTTCTTCCCTCTGCCCTACTAATAAGGTAAAATAAAATACTATGAAAGCATACATCGTTTCCCTTGGCTGCCCCAAAAACTTAACTGACACTGAAGCCATAATGAGTAAACTTGCTTTGGAAGGCTATTCCTTTACAGACAAACCAAGGCAAGCTGATCTAATTCTTATTAACACCTGCGCTTTTATCCAATCTGCTACTAAAGAATCAATTGCCACAATTAAACAATTAGCAAAATGGAAGAAAAAAGGAAAGTGCAAATACCTGATCGCCGCTGGCTGCCTGCCCCAGCGATACAAACATGAACTGCCAAAACTACTGCCCCAGGTTGACGCCTTTATCGGCACGCCGAGGAGATTCGAAACAAAAGCCAAAACAATTCAAGCCACTCCACCCTGGTTTGCCTACGTCAAAATTGCTGAAGGCTGCAGTAATAAATGTGCATATTGCACTATTCCTCAAATTCGCGGCCCCTTAAAAATTAGACCAATAAAAGACATCCTAAATGAAGTGAAATTACTGGCTAAAGCCGGTGTTAAGGAAATTATTTACATTGCCCAGGATACAACTGTATACCCCAAATTAACTGTTCTTTTAGAAAAAACGTGTGAGATAAAAGGAATTAAATGGGTACGCTTGATGTATGCCCACCCTGCCCATATAACTGACAAGCTAATTAATACCATTGCCCGCCAAAAAAAGATAGTTAAGTATTTGGACTTGCCAATCCAGCACTGCCATGATAAAATTTTAACAAAGATGAACAGGCGCTATCAGCGTCAAGATCTTGAAAACATTATTTCGAAAATTAGGAGGGAAATTCCCGGAATAGCGCTGAGAACTTCAGTTATCGTCGGTTTTCCCGGTGAAGGCGAGACTGAATTTAAAGAGCTAATCGATTTTGTCAAAAAGGTAAGGTTTAACCGTTTAGGTGCCTTTACCTACGCCAGAGAAAACGGAACACCTGCAAGCAAAATGAGGGGGCAGGTTTCCGCAAAGAGCAAAAAACACAGATTGAACAAACTGATGCAGACCCAGGCTCGTATTTCTAGGGGACTCAACCAAAAAATGGTCGGAAAAAACTTGAACATTATTATTGAAAGGAACAT
>JAHIUL010000213.1 GCA_018817195.1 Candidatus Margulisiibacteriota bacterium | reverse complement strand
TCGACTATCAACCCCTCGACTTCGCTCGGGGCAAGCGAATTAGTGTTTCCTGACAGATCTGTGACTTCGATTAAAATATTGGCCAAACCCTGTTTTTCAGAAGTGGTTACTTCGTAAGTATATTCGTATCCCCAGCCTGCGGACAACGGAAACCTGCGACTAAACGTCGCGGTTTCATCATTGATATTCACTACGGGATTAGCTGCCAATGTTTCAGAAGCCTCAAAGGTTAGGGTAACAAATCCTGCTTTAGCTGGATTTGGACTGACTGAGAAATTGGACATAACAGGCGCGTCAGTTTCATAGGTTACTGTTTGGCTGGCAGAGTAGCCGGAATAATTACCTGCAACATCCTGTGAACGGGTTTTGATGCTGTTTACACCTGGTGTGAGAGAAATCGGGACATTGAAGCTGGCGTCAGATTCAACTGTGCCTTTTGCAATTAAATTACTGTTAATATAAACATCAATCCGTGATCCAGCCTCAGCTGTGCCAACAATATTATGGTAATTTTCATTTGAGTACTTTGGAAGAGCGCCTAAAATAGGATCCATTGGTGCTAGATTATCCACTTCAACCATCTGAGAAGTAACACTTGAATTACCAGCTGAATCAAGCGCAGATATTTCAACTGAATAATTGCCGTCTTCCACATACTCCCCTGCTTCATTCTTGCCGTCCCAGGTTATTGTAGGAATAGCAAAGGCTTTTACTCCGCTGGCAGATGAACCTGCTATATATGCTTCAGTCCATTTGTCAGCCTGAAGTGTTTTAATTTCACTTTCTGCCTGCTTAATTCTTATAGTAACGCTGGCTGGTTTGGCCAAAGTGTAGCTGATAACTGTTTGATCTTTTTCTCCATTGACATGGGGTGAAAACGGGTCTGGAGTAATTGAACTAATCGCCACAGTCGGCGCATCATAATCAACTTCAAATGTCACTGTTTTTGGGATTGCTGTTGTTTTTAAAGCATCTTCAGCGCTAATCTTTAGATAATATAACCCCGCTTCAAGACTTGTTCCACCGCTATCCAAACCATTGTACTCATAATTATATGTTCCCGGAGTATTAATAAAAATCTTACTCCAAAGAGCTTCATTGCTGGCATTCAAGACTTCAATTTTTACCAGCGCCTCGCCAGAAATATATTCATCAGGATAATTAATTGAATAATTGAACATTATCTTATCTTTAGAACCGTCATTGTTTGGCGAGAATACTGCGGGCGATGTTAAAATGTTTACACTTGGCCGGGTTGAGACAAGCAGGAAGGATGCTCGTTGCTGGATGCTGGATACTAGCTTGTCTTCGGCTGTAATTACATATTCATATTCGCCGTCTGGGGAGAACTTGGCACTGTCATTTAAACCTTCCCAATAAAAGAAATAACTGCCTTTTGTTTGTGTCTCATTCTCAATTAAATTCTTTACAGTCGCGCCGCTTGGATCAAGAATATCTATATTTACCTTATAGTCCGGCTCGCCCCCTGAAATTGAATAACCAATCTTGAGTAAATCAGAAAGCCCATCGCCATTAGGAGTAAAAGTAGATGGTAAAGCATAATTCCCGGTCAACTGCAATTCATCTTCAACAAATGAGAACTTTTCTGTTTCAACTTCTGTAATATTGCCGGCTAAATCTTTTGCAATAATTTTAAAATACGCATTGGCGACTGATGTATGCTCAGAAAAATCATATAGCACATCATAATTCCCGGGAGAAAGAGATTCGAAAGCACTAACTGCTGAAATTAGTCCGGCATCTTCATCATAAAGCTCTACTTCTACTGTTGCCAATTCAGAAAGATTGTAAGTCATTGAAACTTTCTTGTTAGGATAATCAAGCTTAACCGGCTGCACAACAATTCCAGGCGCTGCATTGTCCACTAAAACACTATTTGTAACCTGCGCAGGCCTATCTTCTGATGGATCAACTGCAGTAACTTTAAAAGCATAACTGCCGTCCCCTACCCGGTATTGATTTTTGACAGCTTTCGCGCCTATATATCCTGAATCATAATCGCCATACCAGCGCACACGATGCTCGCCTTTGCCTTGTATTTCCTTATCAACCAATGATTTAACTAATCCTATAGTTTCACCTGTTACAGCAACAGAAATATTCAAGCCGTCACGCGCCAGGTAATAAACAACCTCCGTAAAATTATTAACAGAGGAAAATGGATCAGGTTCAGCATAGGCGTAAGAGATTAAGCCCGGCACATGATCTACAACAATAGTTCGGTCATCAGAGGTTATGCTGTTGCCGACCAGATCTTCAGCGTAAACATTATATGAGTATGTTCCGCCAAGCAGTTCATTGCGCAAGCCGCGGCCATCCCATGTCCAGCTGCTGACTGCTTCAGCAGTTGCTGTTTCATTTTTATAGAATAAACCACCATCTTCACGATAAATATTCGTTGTCACGTATACAGGTTCTGAGAATTCATAATTAAAATTCGTGGTGTCTTTTGCCCCATCATCATTAGGCGTAAAAGGGTTAGGATCTGCGGAAAGGCTGATGATTTTGGGAGGGGTGGTGTCGACAACTACATTGTTAACAATATTTTCTGATATATTACCAGCTTCATCAATAGCATAAACTGTAACAACATAGTTCCCATCGGAATAAGATGACGCAATTGTCTTCTTATCCAACAAGTCTCCGCTTTGTTCACTAACTTTAACCTCATCTTTTGCCCAGTTAATTTTATATTCTTTGTGCGCCTCTGCAGAAACTTCTTCATTGAATAAGCTCCCAAGGGATCCAGGCCTTAAGGCATTAAGATATATTTTGCCTTTCTCATTGGTCTTCACCATATTATCTATCGAATCAAATTTTCCATCGCCATTAGGCGAAAAAGCAAAAAGATTAGGCTTGGCTGAAATGTCCGGAGGAACAGTATCTTTAACAACACTCACATCGCTAAAAGTAATAGTTTCCGGGGAATCCTTTAGG
>JAHIUL010000212.1 GCA_018817195.1 Candidatus Margulisiibacteriota bacterium | reverse complement strand
CTTGACCAGGCGAACAATCTTTTTCTATTAGTTTCAAATCCATCAAATCCGCCGTACCGCCAATTATCCTTGAGTTTTCCTCTTGAATTCAGTCCTAAAAAGAATTCTTCCGTACAATCTTGGGGGAAATAATATATCTGCGCAACGGCTGTCATTCCTAATTCTGTTAGGGATTCAACTGCTGCTCGCATCCAAGCCCTTTCAGAGATATCAAGCGCTTCACGCAGAAACTGAAGTGCTCCTGAAGCGAAACCTAATTCATTATGAAAATCTTTCAATCCCTTCTTATATTTATGCCAGAAGTTCATTCTAACTTCACCATAAAGGTTTCTGCCAGCGGCAAGCGAAGTCGCAGAAAAGGTTTTCTGCTGGCCCAAAAGTAGAATAAGACTATCTTTCCTATGTGGCACAAATACCAAACCAGCTACCGAGCCTTCTGTGAAAGGACTTTGTAGGTCAACGTCCGAAAAGAAATCATTCCAAGAACCATATTTTGGATGATTATAAACAGGATGATTGTGGATATGCATTATCTTTTGCGCTGATCCGTCTACAGAATGGTCAAAAAGATCAGAAAGATCTCGGGAAGGCATAACATGTGTTGTCCCCCCATTAATCACCGGCGATAACAGAAAATGCCTGACAGAGGAAGGATCAAGTTTAACATCAAACGCGCTTTCTCTTCGCTCTCGGGCAGACATCCCCAGACGATGTAACCGCCGGTTAAATTCTCTGTGGAACAAAAGTTGCTGAAGCGGCGCTCTTCTTATTCTTGTTTCTGTTAATAAAGTTTTCATTATCCAATCGCATCCCTGTCAAGATGTCCCGCTTTAATGTGACCGTGCATCTGAGCCACGCCTTGAGCATAGCAGCCATTATTAATTTCCAACCGATAGCCACATTTATCGATTGCCGTAATTGACCCGAGGATTTTTAATTCCGTCTCGATCACCTGGCCAAACGATTGCCAGAGAGTAGCGGGCAAAGTTGCTGCGCAAGTATATTTCCCCTTGGCTACAATTAATGAATGGATTACTTGCAAAGGATTCCCATCGGTAAAAACAAAAAAATCTCCATTGCTTGATGAATGAGGTTCAATCTTTTCTATCCAGGGCCATTTACTTGTTAACTTATTAGCAATATGGTAAAGAACATTGCCAGAATCATGTGCTTGGAATGATGCCGGAGTTAAATCATAATCTTTAGGAAATAAGGCTTGACTACCATCTAATAAATTGATTTCAACAAATCTATGCTCGCCAGATAATCTAGTCCCACTAAAATCGATTAATAATTTAAATCCTAAATTCGATGGCTCCGTCACTTGTCTTCCCGCCGCCCATTGAATCATATAAGCCTGTAAATCCATCCAAGGAGTGCCGGCAATATGAGCATAGTTCCCGCCGCCCTTAATCGTAATTTTTTGGTAATTTCTTAATTTTACAGGTGTCTGAACTACAGTGCCGCTAAGATGCCCAAGTTGTACTGCCATTGACATTTTCATCATCCCCCCTAATTATTTACTGCAAACCCAAACTTATTTAAGGCCTGAGAAATCGCATTAGTTTGTCGATTAAAAAAGATACGTTTTGCAAAAACGAAGACCTTATCCTCATTGCCAGAATTCCCAATAAATACTGTTTAATGCCAAAAGGTCTTTTAAGAAGTTCTGGAGGGTGCTTGCTGCTTGAGGTTATTAGATCTGTAATCGGCGTTACAGGCGGCGGAATGATTCTAAGAAGCATATGGAAAACACTGTCAAAATAAGGAATGGAATATGGGGAGCTCCTAACTACTGCTGCAATTTCTTCAAGAGATTTACCGGCGTCCAGCATCTTTTGAGCAACATGACCAATCACGAAAGCATCCATTTCCCCCTCCCAGCAGTGTCTGGGATAAGCTCCATGGACTATTGTTTTTAATGCTTCAACAGCAGCTGGGGAAATATAATCTGAAAAAACACTAAAGTCGCGATAAGGGAAGGTTAATTGATGCAGTACCATCCTATGCCTGGTTTCATGGGCTACAACAAGCAGAGGTTTGCCACCTGAAAGCGCAAGAGCCATTTTATCAAAGCGGATAACATCAGAACCCCATTCATATTCGCCAGTGTTGCCCGAATTCGAGGATAGTCCTTCTTCTGTGAGTATAAAGCAAGGGTGGTTACCAACAACAAGCTCATTAAGTCTGCTGGTTAATTCAATCAATTCTTTTGGGCCAGCAGGCTCGATTCCAGGACTAATAGTGGAAAGGATATAATATCCCTGGGCATCCTCAACAATTGGATGTTGAGCATTCACACAATAATTCATTTTAGCAGCCGG
>JAHIUL010000211.1 GCA_018817195.1 Candidatus Margulisiibacteriota bacterium | reverse complement strand
TTTTTTTAATTTCATTATCAAGAACAACCCTTTGCTCCGGCCAAATTTTGGCATCAATTGATTTAATGGTGTTTTTCAAGTTCTCACCTTAAAATTGCCTTACAAAATCATCCATTGCTGCTTCCCATTGCCGCAAATGATCAATCTTGATAGATTTCATTATCGTGTTAAGAGCCCTTGGTTCTTTTCCATTAGCTGCAAAATCAGCAGCTTTGGCCCTATTAATTTTCACATCCACACCTAGCTTTGCAAAAAATATTTTGGCAAAATCATATAAACTTGCTTTGCCCTCATTTTTTAAATGATAAAGTCCATATTCAAGATTTGACTCTAATAGCTCCAAAATCCGCTTGGCAATGTCATCGCTAAAAGAAGGACATGAGTAAATATCATCAGCAATGCAAAGCTCTCTTTTGCCAGACTCAACCAAGGCAAACATCCTCTCAAGAAAACCAGCCTTCTGGTTTTCTCTAATGCCAAACAAAATTGGCAGCCTGAAAACATAATATTTTCTCGAAAGATTCTGCACAAGCTGACTGCCCAAATGTTTGGTCTTACTATAAGTATTTAAAGGATCAGGGATATCATCTTCTGTATAAAAATCGCCTTTTTGACCATTAAAAACTGCATCTGTGCTGAAATGTACTAAACAAATTTCCAATTGGTTACAAATTACGGCCAAATCATTTACGGCTTGCACATTAATTGCGTAAGCTTCTGCTGGATTTTGGGCACATCTGTTAATCCCATCGCTGGCCGCACAATTTATCACAATATCAGGGCTTATCGCAGTTAATTTTTGAGTTATTTGATCATAATTTGTTAATTCAAATGAATTATGATCTTCAAACCAGTAAACATGTCCTTCCACCTGATTTCTCTTGAAAGCTGAGCCAACAATCCCACTAGACCCAATTACCAAAATCTTCATTGCTTTCTTTTTCTCCTGAGCATATTATTCCTTATCATGGTCTGACTTCCGATCCAAAAATATTCTTGGCCAGCCAAATATATCTCCATTTTATAAAACTACACATCTTTTGCCATAAAGAATCACACTGCCATTGAAGATTTACTCGAAATTGCTGCAGCTCTTGAAGTTTTGTCAGTTTTGATAAGTCTCTTACTTTTTTTGATGAAGCCATTTTGATATTTCGCTTGCCAAGCTGTCTGCCGTATTTTTGTTCGAGCTTATCAATAACATTTAGAATCTTGTCAGTATTATTTGGATAATCAAAACAGTACGATTTAAGTATCTCTTCATCCCGGCAATAATAGATAAAATGATGCACGTAATGCTGGAAAGCCCCTTCTTGTGGATGTTCATTTTTATATTTTTCAAACTCCGGGCATTGCCAACCTTTTAATGAAGCTATACAAGTGTCAATTCCAGTAAAGGTCTGTGGTCCCCAGAATATTGGAATGGGCGGCATCAGATTCTTTGGCCTGATACTTTCAATAAACAAAGTAAACCCAGATATGCCAATAAATACAATTTCAACGTCACGACAAAAATATGCAGATAATATATATTGAAGGCAGGCAGAATATTCACCCAAAACCTTTAATAATTGCCGTCTATTTATATAATTATTAAGATACGTTATTCTAGGATGTTGATAATATCTCCATGATTCACCCAATAAAACAAAATGATGATCCGGATAAATCTCTAATAAATTAGCCAAAAAACCCTCAAAACGATCAATGCTGTTATCCAGGTGTCTTTCCCATGGATCATCACCCCTATGATGTATCGCAATAACCGGTTTATTTTGGGGATTAATTTTCCGCTTCAGTTCTGCGAGAAACTGACTATATTTTTCAGTTAATTCTAGATCATCAAGATAAATATCATGCTCATAAATAGCCTTATAAGTAAAGGCTGGTACATAAAGTTCAAGAACAGGCGTTCCAGATGGATAGCCCCAATTCATTTCAGGGGGTTTGGCTCCGCGATAACGATAATTATTGATAAAATAATCGTATTGCTTGGCAATTTGGCTTGCAGCTTTAGTATCTTTAGCTAGCAAGAATTCATTGATCCATTTAGGCTTTTTAAAATACTTATCTTGCGGCTGTTCTGGATAAAACATCAAATCAATCGCTACTTCATCCTCTAAGCGAAAATCATAAACTGGTTGATAAAAACCTTGTTTCGTTACATTACACACATGCCAGAGATATTTTGCCGGCAAATAATGAGCAACATTATCCCCAGTAAAGTAGCCGTTTGAATAATAAAATATCGGTGAATTAATCAGTTTCTTCATGCTATTTTCTACTTTTAATTAAGGAAACATCCCCTATCTTATAAAACTCTTGTCCCAAGCCATCAACCTCTTTACCTGTTATTTTTTTATAAGCTTCAAAAGCCTGTACAATTGTTTGCTCAATTGTCGAATACTTGTAGGTCCCAGCCCGGCCAATCGAGTAGATATCTTGAGGCAAAGAATCCAAATATTGTTTAGCCCTGTCCAAATATTTCTTAATCATATATGGATAAAGCTTGTTTCTTTTTGAAGGAATTTCCAAACCTAATAAAGTATCATCTGATTCATAATAAGTAAGTTTTTTGTACTCAACTATTCGAGTAAATGGTTCTGACTGAGTATAATGGCAAAACCTGATATTCCCAGGGAAGATCTGTTTGCAAGGCAGAACAAAAACCAGAAAATCTCTACCAACATACGGCAAGTCGCCAAAAGCACCAGAACATAACTCTTCAAGCGGAATACTACTAACAATAATATCAGCCTGCAGGATAGTTCCATCAGATAATTTAACTGATTTATTTTTCAGATCAACATCCTTAACTTGCTCACCAACAATCAACTTTGTGCCTTCGGCTGTCTTCTCAAAATACTCATTGTAACCAGCTTTACCAACTGGATAACCAATAATGGAATCCTTGTAACATTCTTTACTGCCAGAATCGATTGGACGGTCCTTGGCCGACCAATTGAAGGTATCTAACTCTTTATTTGAATCAATCATCCACATTTTTTTGGAATACTGGTTAACAAACATGTTGTAAAGCGTTGGCCCAACCCGGTTAATCCAATACTCCTCAAAATCTTTGGGCTGCTTGCTATTGTCTGCCTGCTTTAATTCTTTGTTTATCTGTTCTTTTTGCCTCATTTGAGGAATATCATCCTCATGAATTGGATAAGAATAAAATCTTTGGTCTTGTTCAACATAACTTAACAATGAAAAAGGGAAGCGGCGCATTTTAGCAAATGAGTCAATCCAGTTATAAACCTTTTCACTGTAACCATAATAAGGACGAGGACCATATGTAAAAGGATGTCCACCGTAAAAATGGGTCCGGCACCCGCCACCAATAACATTTTCTCTTTCAATTATTGTGCAATCCCAACCCTCTTCTTTTAGAAGATGAGCAATGGTACAACCAGCAAACCCAGCTCCAAATATTAGGGCTTTCTTCATTTTTTCCCTCCGTAACAGTCCAAACAATGCTCTGGCACCAAGCTTTTATCCTTCATCCCTTTTCTAAAACCAATATATTTTTTAAACCAAATCTCCTCAAAATCATCATAATGGCCAAAGTCCAGTACTTCCTGATTAGCAATATAACAACACGGTAAAATATGGCCATCAGTTGTTACATATATTCGCTTAAAAGGGATCTGGCAAAACCTTTCCGCGGAAAAGCTTGGGTGAAAAAAGAAAGTTATTTTAATACCTACTTCATCGGCAATTTTAAATAACTTAGCAAAATCTTGATCGGTAAACCCAAAAGTTGTTGCTTCTGTGTTTTCTTCTTTACGGCCATAGTTGTGCATGGCAAAACTCATGGTCATTTCTTTAAACTCAAGATCAGCAAAAAAGCGCGGGAAATCAAAAAACTGATGTTTATTTTTCTTTTGCACGACTACCCAGGCCCGAACAACTGTCTTTTTAACCTTATTATTATAATCATTAATAAGCTTACAATTTCGCGTTAATGTTTCAAAGTTGCCGCCAACCCTGATAGCTTCGTAAATTTCTTTATCCGATCCATCTATTGAGATATTTACATCATGGACCCGGCTATCAACTAATTTTTTATAATTATCATTTAAATGAAGCAATGAACCATTAGTTGTGGTTCTAACCCAAAGCCATTTTTTACGTGCGTACTCAAGCATTTTGAAGAAATCTTTACACAAAAGCGGCTCGCCTACACCTTGAATTTTAATTTCAATGAGGCCGATCTGCTCATCAACAATCCGCTTAAACTCATCAAAAGTCATGTCCCGCCTTTTTTCCTTAAACGGCGTACACATAACACAACGGTAATTACAGCGCTGGGTGGGTTCTAAATCCATCATCGTCGGATAATAATCTATATTATGATTAAACTTTTGCAGTGAATATTTAATAAAGTTCCACAATCTCCCGGGATACCTCAACATGCCAATCAGCATATACAACTTGTAATAAAACTGGTTTGGCTTTGGTGTTTCAAATTTCATTTTATGATCTCCTTCCAACTGCAACAGCAAACAAATAATGTGCCATGGGGTAAAAGCCGGTGTGCACAACTTCGTCATTCATTGAGAAAAGAAACACATTATTGAAATATTTTTCCAGTAACTCTTTAAGCGACTTATGATCTTTTAAGTTTATATGATCTTTTTTACTCAACTTAGTTGCATAATTTTTCGCTGTAATATTAGGCGTGCCAATAATACATACTCCGTCTTTTTTCAATGACTTAACAATATTTATCAAATATTTATTTTCTAGTTTCTGCGGGATATGTTCAATCACGTCAAGCGAGCAAACTGCATCATATTGTTCTTTGGGCCGCGATTTTGTAATATCGAGCACAGAAAAACTGGCTTTGGCATTGCCCCGATATTTTTCTTTTAATTCATCAATTAAAACATCCTCCAAATCCAATCCGTGGACAGAACCAGTTGTTTGTAAAAGAATGGGAATGCCCAAACCGTCACCGCAACCCACTTCCAAAACTTTTTTCTTCCCCTCTAATAATTTTGAACAAAACTTATATCTTGAAAGGAGAAAAACAAGGTGCCTTGGATCAGTTCGCCAAATATAGCTGGCATTTGGCCCAATCTGAACCGGACCTTTGTTTTCGTATTCAATATTTTGCATTCTATTTTGATATGTTTTTACTTTCTTCTTCATGTTTTCTTCTCCTCTACTTATAAAATTACAATTACTCTGCCTGCCTCACCCTTTTCCAGAACAGCAAAAGCCTCATTTATTTCATTGAGCTTAAATCGATGGGTAAGCATTTTTTCGAGTTTTAATTTCCCCTCAAGATATAAATCAACAAACTTCGGAATATCCCTGTCAGGTTCAGCTTCCCCTCCCCAACTACCGATAATTTGTTTGCCGCAAATCAAAGCAAAAGGATCAATCGCAATCTTGTGGCCAGCCGGCAAATTGCCAACTATAATTGCTTTTCCGCCGCCAATCCTGACGCATTCAAACGCCTGTTCCATTGTCTGGCCCAGGCCAGCAGACTCAATTGCATGGTCAACTCCATTATTACCAGTTAATTCTTTAATCGTCCTAACAACATCAACGTTACTAGCATCAATGACGTGAGTAGCCCCAAGCTCCTTCGCTAAATTAAGTTTTGCTTCAACAATATCAACAGCAATTATCTTTGAGGCTCCACTGATAGCTGCAGCATGGATGGCGCTTAAACCAATTCCACCAGCGCCAAAAACCGCGATTGTTTCCCCGGATTTAAGCTTAGCTATATTCAAAACTGATCCCATGCCTGTCGAAACTGCACAACCCAGTAAGCTTGCCAGTTCAAGCGGAATTTCTTTTTTAATTGACGTAACCCTGTTTTCAGCCGTAACCGTATACTCATTAAAAGTGCTTAATTGCCCGGAGTTAATCTTCCTATCACCGCAAAGATAGAGCGGCGGTGCTGCATTAATGCCCTTACCTTTTATCCAAGAAAGAACAACATAATCCCCTTTTTTTACTTTGGTAACTTTTGCGCCAACTTCTTCTACTATGCCTGCGCCTTCATGCCCAAGAGTATGAGGCAAATATTTATCAGGCCCTTTCCTGCCTTTTATTTCATTTAACTGTGAATGACACAACCCAGAAGCTACAAGCTTAACTAGCACTTGCCCTTCTTTGAGCTCAGGGATAATTAACTCCTCAATCTTTAAAGGCTTATTCTGTTCATATAATATTGCTGCCTTCATCTTAAGCATATAATTCTTTGTTCATCCTTTCATTATGAAACCTTATCAGGGCCTCTCTCATGGCAGTCGGCATTTCTATTTTAGAAAGCTCCTCAAAATCAAAAGCATTTGCATCCTTGCCTTCCCTAAGCTGGCGTGTTACCCAAACATCTGCCACATCAACAGTAAAAAGCCAGGAACGCACCATTGTCTTATCAAACTCCGAATAAAAATCTATTGGCCACAGCTCAGTATATTTCTTTGGCTTAAGAGTTATTTCCTCATATACTTCGCGCTTTACCGCTTCAAGCGGTGTTTCACCCTCTTCAATCTTTCCGCCAAAAAAAGACCATTGCCCGGGAGCGGAAATAGTTGGGATATTATCGCGCAGCTGCAGCACATATTTGCCCGATAACAGCAAAATAGCATGGGCTGTCTGAAAATGTGGGACATTTTCTTTTTCTAGTCCGCTATGAACCACCAATAATCTCCTGTATAGCCAATCTCTGCAAAAAGTTTTTCCCAATCATCCACATGCATCATTGTTTCCGCAGTCAGCACCCATTTATATAAATTTTCTTTTTCCTGATCATTGTGCCAGGCATCCATTGTTACATAACTATGCCCGCGAGAAACACGCTCAACTTCTTTTAAGGCTATTTTTAGTTTTTCCGGCGGCAAATTATGGATAGAATTGATTGAAACAACTAAATCAAAGCTTTTATCAGGATAAGGCAGTTTTTCTGCACTGGCGACTTTTAAGAATGGTTTCATATCAGGCATGGCGTTTTCAATGGCGTATTCACTAACATCAATGCCTGCAACCGTGCAGTTGGGCATCAATTCCTTAAAATCATGCAGCATAAAGCCTTTGCCGCAGCCAATATCAAGAATTGCCGCATTATCCGGTAAGTTATAATGCTCCCTCATCCTTGCAACAACTGATTTCCAGCGGCCGTCATATTTATAGCCGCCGTAACCATACTTTCTCTCTCCATCAAAAAATTCCTTGCCAAACATTTTGGCTATACGCACAGTATCTGGAGTTTTCTCCTCCATTCTTTTGTCGTAGTCTCTCTTAATTTTTGGATAGGTTCCTAATAAATTAATTTCCGCCATTACCCTACTCCTTCCATAACATTAAACTCATGCCTTATGCACATACTCCAACGGTTCTTTTTGAATCAAATCCCAATATTTTTCTACCCATTCCACTACCCCCTTAATACCCTGTTCAATTGAAACTTCATTCTTCCAACCTAACTCAGTTCTGGCTTTTGTTGAATCAATCACATAAGCTTTGTCCTGGCCTAATCTCTCGGCAACAGTTTTAGCTACTTGATTAAAATCCTTGCCCATTTTGCCGCAAATAGTTTTGACTACATCTTTAATTGCTATGCCGCTATCAGGTGATAAATGATAGATCTCACCATTTTTCCCTTTTTCCATGGCAGCTAATTCACCCTTGGAAATATCCCTGATGTGAATATAGGATTTAACAGCCTGGCCGCCGCCATGCAGTTCAATTGTTTTGCCCATTTTCAAATAAATAACAGAGCGAGGAATAATTTTAAACAACTGCTGATGCGCGCCGTAAACATTAGTTGAGCGGATCATCACCATTGGCAGGTTAAAATTCTTAACATAAGTGAAAAGAGATAAATCGCCGGCAGCCTTTGAAGCAGCATAAGGAGTTGAAGGATTAAGCGGCGCATCCTCTTTTACAATCCCCTCACATGTGCCGTAAACCTCTGGCGATGATATATGGACATAGCGTTTTAAAAACTTCATATCCTTTAAGCCATTAGCTAATTTTGTAATGCTAACTGCATTGGTCTCAAACCAATGGTCTGGATTTTTCCAGCTTGGCCCTACTTCACTTTGTGCGGCAAAGTTAACCACATACTCTGCCTGCAAGTCATTTATTAGATTTAAAATCTTCGGCATATCCTTATTCATATCTATATGATAAAAATTAAAATTGGGCGTATGATGCCGCTTATAAGGCAGGAACAACTCGCTTTTTTCTGACGAGCGGCTGATGCCAACAACTGAATAATTGCCCTGTTCAAGCAGCAGATCAACAAAATCACTGCCTGAAAATGAATTGCTGCCGATTACAACAACTTTTTTCTTCTCAGTCATCTTATTCTCCATTAAAACGGCCCTGTAAATGATGCATCAGGCACATCAAGCGGTACATCATGCTTAATCCCAAGCTGTTCTTCTGTACGCGGCTTAAGGTCAAGTATTTTTGCTGCAGCATTGTATATATCAATTGCTCTGGGATAATAATGATTTGCTAAAGCTCGACTGGTTGGCGTCGGCGCATCAGGGAAAGCCACACGCGCTGGAGCTGATTTTAACTGCGAGTGCAGCTTTTCTGCAGCTAAAGCAATTACTTCAGCTGATACGCCAAAACTTTGCCAGGCACCGTCAACAACTAACAAACGGCCGGTCTTGCCAATAGATTCTAAAATTGCTGTTTCATCAAGCGGCTTAATTGTTCTTAAGTCAATAATTTCAGCGGCAATATTGTCCTTTTTTAAAATTTCTGCTGCTTTCATGCATTCCAGAGTCATATAAGATGAGGTAACAATAGTTAAATCTTTTCCCTGCGTTACCTGCCTGGCTTTACCAATTTCAACCTCAAACATAACTTCTGGCACCTCGCCATAAATATTATGCAGCCAGCGGTGCTCAATATAAATTACCGGATTGTCATCTTTAACCGCAGCAATCAGTAAACCTTTGGCATCATGAG
>JAHIUL010000210.1 GCA_018817195.1 Candidatus Margulisiibacteriota bacterium | reverse complement strand
TGGCACGCCGGCTCTAACCACCCGCGGCATGAAAGAAGCGGAAATGAAAACAATTGCTGATTTAATAGGTAAAGTTTTAAGTAGTGTTGATGACGATAAAGTGAAAAAGGATGTTGCTGCCAAAGTAAAATCTTTGTGCAAACAGTTTCCTTTATACGCGTAAAAATGGTAAAATATTTGCCATGATATCTTTAACCAATGTTTCAAAAACGTTCCCCAACGGTATTGATGTTTTGTTCAACATTAACCTCCACATTGGCAAAGAAGAATTTGTTTTTATTGTTGGTCCCTCTGGTGCCGGCAAAACCACGCTGATGAAGCTGCTTTATCGCGAAGAATCGCCCAGTGCCGGCAAAGTAGTGGTTGATCGCGTTAATGTGGCTGAACTTGATAAGAACCAGGTGCCTTATCTGCGCCGTAACATTGGCGTAGTTTTCCAGGATTATAAACTTTTGCCGCGCAGGACTGTTTACGAGAACGTGGCTTTTGCCCTGCGGGTAACCGGCGCGGTCCGTTCAACTGTCAGGCGCAAAGTTATGCAGTCCCTGGAACTGGTCGGCTTGCTGCGGCGGGCAAATTCCTTTCCCGATGAGCTGTCGGGCGGGGAAAAACAGCGCGCTTGCATTGCCAGGGCAATTGTCAATAACCCGCCAATCTTAATCGCGGATGAGCCCACAGGCAACCTTGACCCAACAACATCCCGCGATATTCTCCAGCTCCTGGATAAAATTAATAAAAGAAAAACCACTGTTTTAATGGCCACACATAATAAAAGTATTGTTGATGATATGAAAAGACGCGTAGTTGCTTTAGAGGCCGGCCGCATTGTGCGCGACCAGATGCTGGGGGGCTACGATGTTTAGTAATCTTGAATTTTTTATTGTTGAAGCTTTCCGCTCTTTTCGCCGCGGCGCCATCATGACTCTGGTGGCTATTGGTACTATTTCTGTCAGCCTGGTTATTTTTGGCATGTTTTTATTGCTCATTATTAATATGGGCAATATTGTCAGTACCATCTCTTCCAAAATGGATATTACCGCTTATGTGGAAAAAGATATTTCTCTTGAATCTGCCGGCGCGCTGCAGCTGGAGCTTTCAAAAATTCCCGGGGTTGAGAAAGTTGACTTTGTTTCCCGCACTGAAGCCTGGCGCCAGTTTAAAGAGGATTTTGGTTCCCGCCTGACGCTGGATGAGTTGGTCCTTAGCAATCCTTTGCCGCACAGTTTTGCTGTTGCTGTGCGCAACCCTGATTTATTGCCCTCAATTGCCAAGCATATCTCAAAGATTGAGTTAGTTGATGAAGTGCGCTACAGCGGAAAGTTGATTGACCAGGTGAAGTCGCTGGTTGATGCTGTACGTGTGGGCGGGGCTGCGTTGATCATCTTAATTTCTTTTGCTACTTTGCTTATTGTGGTCAATACAGTCAGGTTAACTGTTTTGGCGCGTGAAGATGACATATATATCATGAAGTTAGTCGGCGCAACCAATACTTTTGTAAAATGGCCTTTTATTATTGAAGGCGTGATGATCGGGGTGATCGGCGGGTTTGTTTCATTTATGGTGGCAAAATTTGCTTATGACGCCATCATTATGCGCGTTTCCCACGCCCTGCCATTTGTGCCGGTTGTTTCAGATCCCAGGCTCTTGGGTTTTGTTTACCTGTCCATGGTTGCCGGCGGCATGGCTGTCGGCATGCTGGGAGCTTATATTTCTGTGTCCAAAGTCTTGAAAGCGGAAGGAGAATGATTCGTGTTTAAGTTTTTTCGGAGTAAAATGAAAACAATTTTGATCGCAGTGGCAATTATTTTTGCCGCCTCAATGCTATACGGCATTCGCGGATTAAGCGGCAGCGGCAGGCTGCTGGACCGGGGGGGATTGGCTAAAGTAAATGGGGTAAAAGTTGACCCGGAGAGGTATAGAGAGATATTGCGGCGTTTAATTGCGCAGTTTGGCGGACAGGTTGGGCTGCAGGATTTTGCTTTTGTGCAGAACATGGCTTTGGAGCAGGCCATTGATTTTACCTTGATGTTAAATGAGGCCAAGAAAAAGGTAAAGGTTTCTGGCCGCGAAGTGGAAATGGTTTTAGATAATATTGTGAAGCAGGAAAACCTAGGCTCCCGCCAGAACCTGGAAAACACTCTCAAGAGGTCCGGGCTGACCATGGGCCGGTTTAAGAAAATGGTCAAAAATGAAATGCTGGTGCAAAAACTGGCGCGCAAAATCCAGGAAGGGGTAACAGTTACACCCGACGATTTACGGGAAATCAGGGCCAGCCATATTTTAGTGACTTCTGAGACGCAGGCCAGGGAAATAATAGAGCGCCTAAACAAGGGTGAGAATTTCAGCTATTTGGCCAAGCAGTATTCAAAGGATCCTGGCTCAGGCGCCAAAGGCGGCGACCTTGGCTTCTTTACAACCGGCATGATGGTTAAACCCTTTGAAGAAGTTGCTTTTAAACTAAAAGTTGGCGAGTTAAGCGATGTTGTCCCGACCCAGTTTGGTTATCACGTTATCAAGGTAACAGATTCGCGGCTGCGCAAAGTTGAGGGAGAGGAAAAAGATATTGAAAAAGCTGTTTTAGCCCAAAAGCGCAATAATGCTTATCGCAGGTGGATGGGCGAGCTAAAAAGCAATGCAAAAGTTGAAATTCTTAGCCCTGATATGAGGGGTCATGCTTATCGTTATCAAGGCAAGCTTTTGGAAGCGATTGAAGAATATAAAAAAGCTGTTTCCCAGAATCCAGCCAATCCATATTTCCATATTTTCCTGGCAGATTCATTTAACACGATTGGCAAAACTGATTTAGCTATTTCAGAATATGAAGAAGCCATCAAGATGGAAGGCGGCAACCCGGATCTTTATATTATTTTAGCTGAAATTTATAAAAAGCAGGATAACAGGGAAGAGGCGCTTAAACAATACAAACGAGCATCATTGGTTGCCGCTGATAATAAGGCAATGCATGAAAAACTGCTGAAAATATTTGAGGAAATGAAAGCCTGGGATTATGTTAGCCGCGAAAAAGCAGAAATTGCTCGGATTGTGAAGAAGGAGAAGTTTGAGGAGAGTTTGAAGGGGGAAGGGGAAGTAGTGCAGTAGAAAAGTAGTGCAGTTAGGTGGTTGGCGCTGCCAAATCTTCACCAGCAGCTAATAGTTCTTTAACTTCGTTTTCTGATCGGCCTTCGACGTAAACTCGTAATAGGGGTTCAGTTCCAGAGGCGCGAAAGAGTATCCAGCTGTTATTCTCAAAATTTAGCTTTAAACCATCTAGGACATCAACATTTGATACTTTTTTGTTAGCAAATTTCTTAGGCGGTGCTTCTTTTAACTTAATAACAATATCCCTGGCTTTTTCAGTGTGCAAGTCAGCTCTATCATAATAAAAATAACCATGCTCACCCATAAAGCCATCAATTATCTGGGACAGGGTCTTTTTCTCTGTGGCCATCAGTTCCATTAACATCAAACCAGCTAAAATGCCGTCTCTTTCCGGCACAAAACCTTTAATGCCCATGCCACCGGATTCCTCGCCACCCAAAAGAATATCTTCGTTGATCATTTTTTCAGCAATATATTTAAAGCCAATCGGGGTGACCATGAGTTTTCTTTTATGTTTCATGCACATTTTGTCAATTAAATTGCTTAAGTTAAATGTTTTAACAATATTGCCACTGAGTTTGCGGTGAACTATTAAATGGTGGAGCAATAGTTCAAAAACATTGTGAGTGTTAATAAATTGTCCTGTCTGGTCAATTGCGGCCAAACGATCAGCATCGCCGTCAAGAATGATACAAGCAATGTGTTCCTGATTATCTTTGATATAGGAAATAGGTTCTTCTAAGTTAGCTGGGATTGGTTCAGGATTAATTCCGCCAAACAATGGATCTCGCCTGCCGCGGATTTCAGTTACAGGCAAGCCCAATTTCTTAAAATAGCCAGCGCCGCTGCCAAACATGGGATCAATCATGAACTTAAGTTTGCTTTTTTTAATCAGATCAAGGTGGACTAATGATTTTATTTTGCCGAGATAATCAGGGTCAGGATCAATTAATTCAAGGTTGGAATCAGATGGAGAGATAGAGAGCGTATCTTTAAGATTGTTTTCAACAGCTTTAGTTGTCTCGGGCCTGGCTGAACCGCCAAAATCTTCTTTAATTTTAAACCCGTTCCAATCCGGCGGGTTATGCGAGGCAGTGATCATAATGCCTGCGCCAAGACCTCTATTCTTAACTGTAAATGAAATAACAGGCGAGGGCACAGAGTGTTTGGTTAAATAGGTTTTAATTCCTGCGCCGGAACAAACTTCAGCGCTGGCCCTGGCAAAGTCTTCAGACTCAAAACGGTTATCATAGCCGACAATAACGCCTTTCTTGTCTTTGCCGGAATCTTTCAAATAATTAACAAAAGCCTGGGTAACCAGCTGCACATTAGCCAGGGTAAATTCATCAGCTATTTTAGCGCGCCAGCCGTCAGTCCCAAACTTCAGGGTTTTCTTTGATTTCGCCTGATTCATCGATTTCGAATTCATAAAGGTTATCTCCTGGCTTATGGACGTCACAAGAGCTTTTTGGCACGTCTCTTTTCCAGAGCGTTACCCACTTTTGGTACTTGGAAGGGCAATAATCATTAACCAGCTTCTTTGAAACAGTACAGATTTTTACCTTGACCAGGCCTTCAGGTCTGGGGAAATTTATGATTGGTTCATCCGCTAATACAATTTTATTGTATTCCTTCCAGATCCTGGGGCAGACACCAACTTCAGCTATGCCGTCCATAGAAGTATTATCATCATTGCCTACCCAGATGCCGGTTACCAGCTGAGGCACAAAACCCATAAACCAGGCATCACGGAATTCCTCGGTTGTGCCGGTCTTGGCCGCGGCCGGCCGGCTGATCCTGCCGCGCACGCCTGTGCCGCGGGTCAGCACGCCCTTCATCATATCAACCATGACCGCGGCGATATTTGTGTCTAAGACCCTTTTTTCCTTAATATTGTGTTTATACAGGATTACTCCGTCGCGGTTTAATATCTTAGTAATGGCCGTAGGCTCAACGCGGATGCCGGAGTTGGCAAACACGCCATAGGCTGAGGTCATTTCAAGCAGCGTTACATCTGAAACTCCCAGGGGAATGGCTAATCCAGGTTCAATGTGGCTTGTTATGCCCATCTTTTTTGCCGTGGCAATTGCCTGATGAATGCCCACGCGTTCGAGTATCTTAATGGCCGGAATATTAAGTGATTTTTCCAAAGCGTGCCTTAAGGTCACCGCGCCGTGGAATTTTTTATCAAAGTTATTTGGCGTCCAGGTGCCTTCGGGATTCCACTCATTGGGAAACACTTCAAAGGTTGTAGGAGAGTCCAATATAATTTCGCCAGGAGAAATGCCCTGTTCCATAGCAGCCGTGTAAACAAACGGCTTAAAAGATGAGCCTGGTTGTCTTTTTGCCTGGGTTGCCCGGTTAAACTTGCTCTCATAAAAATCAACGCCGCCAACCATAGCTTTGATGTAACCTGTGCGCGGGTCTAAGGAAACAAGCGCAGCCTGGGAAAATTTATAACGTTCGCCTTCTTCGCTGACAAATTTTGTGATAACTGCTTCAGCCGCGGCCTGCATTTTGGTATCCAGTGTGGTGTAAACGCGTAAGCCGCTGTGATAAACAGTTTCTTCGCCATACTCTTTAATTAATTCCCCTAATATATAACTGATAAAATAGGGTGCTGTCTCGCCGAATCTTTTTAAGTTTTTTGGAGAGAAATCAAGCGTTTTAATGGCAGCTATCTTAGCATCCCGTTCGTCAACTAATTTATGCTCCAGCAATTTATTAAGCACAAATATTTGCCGCAGTTTTGCGCCTTTAAAATTGCGGTAAGGCGAATAAAGTTCCGGCCCGCGGATCAAACCTGCCAGCATGGCAGATTCAGCCAGGTCAAGCTCTGCCGCTGTTTTGTTAAAGTAGAGCCTGGCGGCTGATTCAATGCCGTAAGCATTATGGCCTAAATATATCTGGTTAAGGTAAAGCTCCAAAATTTCTTCTTTGGTGTATTTTCGTTCTATCTGCATGGCAATTAAAATTTCCGCCAGTTTGCGGATCATGGTTTTCCTGCGGTTCAAAAACAGGTTGCGGGCCAGCTGCTGGGTAATGGTGCTGCCGCCTTCAACCACTCTGCCGTAAGCCAGGTTCTTGACAGTGGCCCTGAATATGCCGTAAAGGTCAAACCCGTGGTGCCGGTAAAAGCTGGGGTCTTCGGTGGAAATGACTGCCCTTTGCATATAAGGAGATATTTGGGACAGGGACACGACCTGCCGGTTTTCTTCGCGGTGCAGCCGCGCCAGGGTTTTTCCGTCTGATGATAAAATCAGGGTAGTTTCACTGGGCAAATAAGATTCAATTGTTTCAATATCAGGCAGCTGGCTTAATATTTGCAAAAAAACTCCGGCTGCCCCGGCAATCATAATAAACAGGGCAAACAGGATTACTTTTGCGATAGGAAGTTTTCTTTTTTTGCGGGTCATTTCCCCTAGATTATATCATCTTTTGATTTTGTTGATAAGGCCTTTGCTGATGTGGTAGAATCAAATTTACTAATAACCAGGGGGAAAATAATGGCAAACAACATTTTAGTTATCCACGGGCCAAATTTAGCGCTGCTTGGCGATAGGGAAATCTCAATTTACGGCAAGTTTACTTTGGATCAGATCAACCAGGCCTTGGAAGCTGTGGCAAAAAAAGAAGGAGTTGAGATTGAAATTGTCCAGCTTGATAGTGAAGGCGATATTGTGGAAAAAATCGGCAAGGCTAAGAAAAAATTCCAGGCAATTATTATTAACCCGGGCGCTTATACCCACACCAGCGTGGCTATCCGTGACGCAGTTGCGGCAGTTGGCGTGCCTACGATCGAAGTCCACCTTTCTAATATTTATTCCCGCGAAGAGTTCAGGCATAAATCTTTTGTCGCTCCGGTCGCAGTTGGCCAGATATCAGGTTTTGGCATTAACAGTTATTTGCTTGGCTTGATCGCTGCCATAGATATGCTCAAAAAGTGAACATCTCTCAGCGCAAGGCAATTTCGATAGCTAAACGTGTCTTTAATTTGCTTAAAGTTAAACCTGGGCAAAGGGAAACGGAAGTAGCCTCTCACATCAAAGCCCTCCTAAAAAAGTTTGGCGCCAGGCCGGCTTTCCGCGTTATTGTTGCTTCAGGCAAGAGATCAGCTTTGCCCCATGGTTTTGCTACAAACAAGATAATTAAACAGGGTGAATTGGTTGTTATCGATTTTGGGGCATTGTATAATGGATATAGGTCGGACATGACGAGGACTTATGTTATTGGCAAGCCAACAGCCCGACAGAAAAAGATATATCAAATAGTGCAAAAGGCACAGGCAAAGGCTTTGAAGGCGGTAAGGGCGGGAAGGCGGTGCTCAGAGGTTGATCAGGCAGCCAGGGGATACATTGAAGAGAAAGGCTTAGGCAAGTTTTTTGTTCATTCAACTGGCCATGGGGTGGGACGAAAGGTTCATCAACCCCCTAAAATTTCTAGAAAAAATAGGCGAAGGCTGAGGCTTGGGACTATTATTTGTATTGAGCCTGGCATTTATATAAAGGGTTTTGGCGGAGTGAGAATTGAAGACATGGTAATAGTAACGAAAACAGGCTGCAGGGTTTTAACCAGATGAAAACAGTTGCGATAATAACAGCCGCGGGTTTTGGCAAGAGGATGGGGCAGCCCAAACAATTTATTGAGCTTGCGGGGAAGTCAATATTAGAAAGGACTCTGTCAGTTTTTGATAATTGTAAATTAATTGATTCAATTATTTTGGTTGTTAATCAAGAAGATGTTGAACGCGCGAAAAAGTTTAAGTTTGAAAAGTTAGAGCAGGTTGTGGCTGGCGGCAAAGAGCGACAGGATTCTGTTAGTAATGGCCTAAAAGTTTTAGCAAAAGAAGTTGAAATTGTTGTGATTCATGACGGAGCCCGGCCTTTTGTGACGCTTGAGATTATTGAGAATTCTGTTAGAGAGACAGAAAAAGCTGGAGCAGTTGTTGTCGGGGTGCCGGTGAAAGATACGATTAAAGAGGTTGGCGAGTTGTCGGGTTCGCGGGTTGCGGGTACGTTGGATAGGCAAAAGTTGTGGGCGGCGCAGACGCCGCAGGTTTTTAAAAAGGATATTATTTTGCAGGCTTATAGTGACGGAGCGACAAGGTGTCAAGTGACGGACGATGCTATGTTGGTTGAAAAGTTAGGGGTTCCGGTTAAGATGGTAATGGGCTCATACAGGAATATAAAGATTACCACCCCGGAAGATTTGCTTATTGCCCGGGCATTTCTAAAAGAAGGAGAACAAAATGGTTGATGTTTTTTACGCTATGCTGGCAAATTTTACATTAATGGCTGTAGTTTTTTCCTGGTTCCTGGCCCAGTCCAGTAAAGTGGTGATATACCGCTTCCAGGAAGGCCATTGGAATTTTTGGCATTTTTTTGAAGCAGGCGGCATGCCGTCAGCCCACTCAGCCGCTGTAGTCTCTTTGACTTGGTCCGTGGGTTTGACCGTGGGTTGGGATTCGGCCCTTTTTACAGCCTGCGCTGTTTTTGCCCTGATAGTTATGTACGATGCGACCGGCGTCAGGCGCGCGGCCGGCAAACAAGCAGAAATTCTCAATCGAGTTGTTGATGATATTTATGCCACAGGCAAAATAAAAATTGAAAAGCTAAAAGAAATTTTGGGCCATGACCCGATTGAGGTTATTGCCGGGGCAAGCCTGGCCACGGTTGTTACTTTGGTGATGTATTTGTATGCCTTTATTAAATGAAATTAAATTGCCCGAAACCCTGCGGGAACTTACCGGCAAGCAGCTGGAGCAGATTGCCAGCGAGGTAAGAAGCAAGATCATCGAAGTCACCTCACAAACCGGCGGACATGTTGCCCCGAGTTTAGGCGCCGTTGAATTAGCTGTTGCTCTCCACGCTAGTTTTCAAACCCCTAAAGACAAGATTATCTGGGACGTTGGCCATCAAGCTTATGCTCACAAGATTCTAACCGGCCGGCTGGAACAATTTAAGACATTAAGAACAGCTGGCGGCATTTCCGGCTTTCCCAAGCGTTCTGAAAGTCCGCATGACGCTTTTGGCGTTGGTCATGCTTCAACTTCTATTTCAGCTGGTTTGGGAATGGTAAAAGCTAGGGATTTAGCCGGCGATGATTATTCAGTTGTAGCTGTCATCGGCGACGGCTCAATGTCTGGCGGGCTGGCATTTGAAGGTGTAAATAATGTTGATGGTTTGGATAAAAACTTTATTGTTATCCTCAATGATAACGAAATGTCGATCTCCCGCAATGTTGGCGCCATGTCAAATTATTTAACTCAGGTAGCAACCAGTAATTTATACGTTGATTTGAGAAATCGGATTGAAAAAATAACCAAGAAAATTCCTCTGGTAGGCGTGCCGTTGTTTCAGGCTGCCAAAAAATTAAAAGATAGGACCAAGCACATTGTTGTTAGCTTTAAAGTTGACGTAATCTTTGAAGAATTAGGTTTTAAATACTTCGGCCCGATTGATGGCCATAATATTCCATTAATTATGAGTACGCTCCATCATGTCCGCGAAATCCAGGGGCCGGTTCTGATTCATGTGATAACTAAAAAAGGCAAAGGTTACGCTCCAGCAGAAAAGAATCCAACCCGTTTTCACGGGATTGGGAAGTTCGATATTAAAACCGGCGAACCGTTCAATGGGAATACCAACGGCACATACACCTCAGTTTTTGGCAAAACAATTGCTAAGTTAGCAGAAAACAACAATAAAATAATTGGTGTTACAGCAGCCATGATCGATGGCACAGGTTTGGAAGAATTTGCTGCTAAATTCCCCAAACGTTTTTTTGATGTGGGGATTGCAGAAGAACATGCCATAACTTTTTCCGCTGGATTAGCAGCTTCTGGCTATAAACCTGTGGCAGCAATTTATTCGTCTTTTTTACAGCGGGCTTATGACCAGATTATCCATGATGTCTGCCTGCAGAATCTGCCGGTTGTTTTTTGTCTAGACCGAGCCGGCATAGTTGGTGAAGACGGCCCAACTCATCATGGCTTATTTGACATGGCTTATCTGCGGTCAATTCCAAACATGGTTGTGATGTCTCCAAAAGATGAAAATGAATTTCAGCATATGCTTTATACGGCTACTAATCATAATGGACCGATTGCGGTGCGGTACCCGAGGGGAAAAGGGCCGGGGGTGGAACTTGAAGAAGGGAATCGGGAACTGGAAATTGGAAAGGGAGAAATAGTCTTTAAATCCCCAATTCCCAGTTCCCAATCCCCAGTAACCCTTATCTCAATCGGTTCCATGGTCTACCCAAGCATTGAAGCGGCGAAGATGCTGGAAAAAGATGGTGTTGCCGCGACGGTTATCAATGCGCGATTTGTAAAGCCTCTGGATAAAGATTTAATACTTGAAGCTGTTAAATCAGCTGATAGAATAGTGACAGTTGAAGAAGGAGTCTTAGACGGTGGTTTTGGATCAGCTATTCTTGAGCTGTTAGCTGAAGCTGGGATTGCGAAAAAAGTTAAATGCTTTGGTTTGCCGGCCAAGTTTATTGAGCAGGGCAAAAGAGTTGATTTGTTAGAAAAATACGGCTTAACTGCTGAAAGGATAAAAAAGCAATGCCTACTGACATAGAAATAGCCCAAAAGGCTAAGATGAAGTTAGTGGTTGATATCGCTAGGAAAGCCGGAATTAAGGTTTCTGAAGTTGAACTGCATGGTTGTTATAAGGCTAAAGTTAGTTTAAATGCCTTAAAAAGGCTGAATAAGAAAAAAGACGGCAAGCTTATCTTGGTTACGACCATGACACCTACTTCCCAGGGAGAAGGAAAAACTACCACTACAATTGGCTTAGCCCAGGCTTTGCCTAAAGCCATTGTTTGTATCCGCGAGCCTTCACTTGGCCCTGTCATGGGCTTAAAAGGCGGTGCAGCAGGAGGCGGTTATTCTCAAGTGGTTCCTATGGATGATATTAATCTCCATTTAACCGGCGACATGCACATGATTACTTCTGCGCATAATCTTTTAACTGCCATGGTTTACAACCACATTTATCAAGGGAATGAACTGGGGATTGATGCTAACCGCATTGTTTGGAGGCGCGTCATGGACATGAACGACCGCCAACTGCGCGGGGTTTTTGACATCACAGCTTCATCAGAAGTTATGGCTGTCCTGTGTTTGTCAAAGAGCGTTACTGATATGAAAAAACGATTGGGCCAAATAATTGTGGCTTATGATATGAAGGGAAAACCTGTCAGGGCTAAGGATCTAAAAGCAGAAGGTGCTATGACGTTGTTGATGTGGCATGCCTTGCAGCCTAATTTAGTGCAAACACTTGAAAATGGTCCAGCTTTTATTCACGGTGGACCGTTTGCCAATATTGCCCATGGTTGTAATAGTTTAGTTGCAACGCAATTAAGTTTGAAGTTAGCTGATTATGTTGTAACAGAAGCTGGTTTTGGCAGCGACCTTGGCGCAGAAAAGTTCTTTAATATCAAATGCCGCGTTGGTAAGTTGAAACCCGCTGCAGTTGTTTTAGTCGTGACCAAACAGGCGATTGACCGCCATGGCTATGAAAATGTGGCCAAGCATGTTGAAAACATCCAGGCATTTCATGTGCCGGTCGTGATTGCTGTTAATAAAAAAGCCAAAGACACTAAACATGAACTGGAAGAAATCCAGAGGAATTGCGAAAAACTTGGTGTGCAAACAGTTATTTCAGACATTTGGGCCAAAGGTGGCAAGGGTGGCAAAGACCTGGCTAAAGCAGTTATGGATATGTGCAAACATAAGTCGAAGTTTAAATGTTTATACAGTGAAAAAGCTTCTTTGCGCGAAAAACTGGAGACCATTGCCACAAAAATTTACGGGGCCAACGGGGTTGATTTTACAGAAGATGCGGTCAAGGATCTGGAGCATTTAAAAAAGATCGGCATGTCTAATGTTCCAGTTTGCGTTGCCAAGACGCAGTATTCGTTGTCTGACAACAAAAAGCTTTTTGGCCGGCCGAAAAACTTTAAAATTACTGTGCGTGAATTAAAGCCGTCAGCAGGCGCGGGTTTTGTAGTTGCTTACACCGGCGCGATTATGACTATGCCCGGCCTGCCCAAACATCCAGCTGCGGAAAATATGGATATTAGTGAAGACGGCAAAATAAAAGGATTGTTTTAATGATTAATCAAAAAAAGATAGAAAAAGCTGTTAAAGAAATCCTCATTGCCATAGGGGAGGATCCAAAACGTTCCGGCATCAAAGATACGCCTAAACGTGTGGCCAGGATGTATGCTGAACTTTTTGCCGGACTGCATAAAGATCCCGGCAAAGAGATTTCCATTTTTCATGAAGAAGACCATGAAGAAATGGTCTTAGTTAAAAATATTCCTTTTTATTCCATGTGTGAACATCATTTAGTGCCGTTTGTTGGCAAAGCCCATGTTGTTTATATTCCTAATAAAGGCAGAGTAACTGGTTTATCAAAGTTGGTCAGGGTAATTGAAGCCTTTGCCAAGCGGCCGCAGGTGCAGGAAAGATTAACCAGCCAAATTGCTGATTGTTTGATGAAACGCTTAAAACCTCAAGGCGTGATGATTGTAATTGAAGCAGAGCATTTGTGCATGTCCATGCGCGGAGTGAAAAAACCAGGGGCAGTTACCACCACATCCGCGGTCCGCGGGGTTTTCCAGAAAAATGCCAAGACCCGCGCTGAAGCCCTGTCATTAATCAAATGAAAGAAAAGATCAAGCTGGTCAGGAATTTGTTGGAGAAGCGCAGGGCCAGACGCAAAGAATGCCTCTTTGTTGTAGAAGGTCCCCATTTAGTCCAAGAGGCTGCTGACCTAATCAAGTTTGTTATCTATTCA
>JAHIUL010000209.1 GCA_018817195.1 Candidatus Margulisiibacteriota bacterium | reverse complement strand
TGGCTTAATCGCTAAGGCCGCCATTCTTCGTCCAGAAATAAAGTATGGGGAAATAACCCGATTGGCCCCGGCCATTTTTAATTTTTCTTCCGCATCTTTGCCGCTGGCTCGAGCCACTATATATATATCACGATTAGCTGCCCTACCAGAAAGAGTGACAAAAACATTTTCCATATCAGAGTCAGCGCAGGCTACTAATCCCTTGGCCCTTTTTACCCCAGCTTCTTCCAGCTTGCCATTAGAAGTTGTTTCTCCAACAATATAAGGGATGCCTTTGGGATCTAGTTCATCAGCTGTATCTTTCTTTACATCAACAACAACATAAGGGATCTTGGCTGCTTGGAACTCATCTGCCACTTTATGACCCACCCGGCCAAAACCGCAAATAATATAGTGATCTTTCATATCTTTAATCTTCTTTTGCATGCGCCTTTTCCTCCTGTAGCCAAAGATTTGCCCTTCAATAATCATTTCCCCAACTGCACCTGCAGAATAAATAGCTGTACCGACACCAGAAACAATGATTGCCATTGTCAAAATCCTACCAGCATCAGACAGCTCGTGGACTTCCTTAAAACCAATAGTAAAGAGAGTAATAACTAACATATAGAGTGATTCAAGAAAAGTCCACCCTTCAATTTGTGTATAACCAACAAGACCCATAGTAACTATGACAAAAAGTAGAATTGCCGGCGGTATTAAGCGTCTAAATGGATTCATGTTAACCTCATTTTAACAAATAAACCGTAAAATCTCCCGGATGATAATCGTGCCTCAAAATATACCTGCTGCAAATTGAACCACAGAATCTAAGCATCTCTTCTGGATTAAAATAATAATATCGCCCGGAATTCAGGTCCTCTGCTTTTGTAATTGACAGTGCTCCCTGGCTCAAAAAGTTGACTGCCACCCCAATCTTAGCTAATTCACACATTCTCTGCAACATGCTTTTTGCATATCCCATGTGGGACTCCAAATCCATGGTGCGGATATTCAAAACACCGGAGGAAAAAACATAATCAAACTGCGGCACCTCTCTGTTTTCAAGGACATCAACCAGCTCAAACTTAGCCTGGGGATGTTTTCTTTTTGCCGCATCTAAAATTTTTGGGGCAATGTCATACCCAAGGTAATTGATCTTGTGGCGGTCAATTAGTCCCTCTTTTTCAAAAAAGTCATACAGGTCGCCAAAACCACAGCCCAGGTCTAAAACAGAAATTTTGGCTGATTTTCTGCCATAAATTAAAATTTCCTGCAGGATATCGTATCTTAAGCGCTGGCTCTCTGGACTGTTCCAGTCAAGCGCCAGGTAATTTTCTCCGTGTTTATCAAGCAGTCCCTCAAAATATTCGATCTGTTGTTTTTTGCCCACTTTTGCGAAATCAGCATACCATCTATATCCATATTTTTCAATAAAAACGTGAGATTTTTTAGATTAAAGGGGTTAATCCGCTAGATTTTATTGTTTGCCGGAACAATTTTATGGTACAATTCTTCCATGATTAAAAGATATTTTAGCGTATTCATTATAATCGCTTTTCTTTGTCCCGTTCTTTACGCCGCTGAAAACCAGGACCAGGAATATATAAATAAACTAACCTATCAAAACAGCAAACTGGAATTGGTTAGCAGAAAAAGGAAAATTGATGAGAAGCGCAGCTACAGCTACACTGATATTGACAGCTACACTTATTCCATTGAGGCCTACTCACACACCTCAACTGACATCTCCACCCAATCACTGAACCGCAGCGAAGTAAAAGAGATTAGTGAATGGTATATTTACAAAGGCGGCATCCGCGAACTTTCAGACGCTGAATTTCTGGAACTTGTTGGGGATCAGGCCGAATTACAGCGGGTAATAAAGATTGAAAATGACAAGGCAAACATAAGGAATATCGGCAACATTTTTATCGGCACGGGACTCGCGGTTATGCTGGGCGGCGCGGCTTTTTCCGCGGATTCGGCCATAATCAGCAGCGGCGCGCTGGCTTTAACTGGAGGATTTTTCTTAAACGCCTTCAACATGTCGCCGCAGCATTACATCCAACCAGACTATGCCCAGCAGAAAATCATTGATTACAATATTGCGCTGAAAAGAAAGCTGAGCCTACCGCTGGATTACAATTAAATCTCCATCAAACTTAGGGCGATCAACTCTTCAGCAATAAGCACTGCATTGAGCGCAGCTCCCCGGCGCAGATTATCTGAAACAATCCACATATCAAGGCCGTTTTCCTGCGAAATATCTTCGCGGATGCGGCCAACAAAAGTTTCATTTTTTCCAGCGCAGTCAATCGGCGTTGGGTATTCCCCTTTAGCCGGATTATCTAGCACCCTGCAGGTAGGAAAAGCAGCAATAAGTTTGCGCGCCTCTTCAATAGAAATTTTCTTTTTGGTTTTGACATTAACAGCTTCTGAGTGGCCAATTGCCACTGGCACGCGCACGCAGGTGGCTGTTACTTTAATGCCGTCGTCCTCAAAGATTTTTTTGGTCTCATTGACCATTTTCATCTCTTCTTTGGTATAGCCATTATCCACAAAAGAGTCGATCTGAGGCACAACATTAAATGCTATCTGCTTAAAAATATATTTAGCTTCAACTCTGGCTTTTGGATCTGCTAATAACTTTTTAGTCTGGTCGTACATTTCCGCAATGGCTTCTTTACCCCAGCCTGAGGTTGACTGGTAAGTAGAGATAACCAAACGCTCAATACCAACAGCATCGTAAATTGGTTTTAACGGCAAAACCATTTGCGCAGTCGAACAATTTGGGTTAGCAATGATGCCCCTGTGCCTTTTTATG
>JAHIUL010000208.1 GCA_018817195.1 Candidatus Margulisiibacteriota bacterium | reverse complement strand
ATTTCTTGCCCCCTTAACTCTTTATCGTAAGGTGGGCTTCTTTATTTATCAGAAACCGGACATTATCACGTTGCCCAAACCGGACATTATCACGTTGCCGCTACATATAAAAATAGCGCTTGCCCAAAGCAAAAAAGCCTATTATAATCAATCAGGAAAAAAAGAAATGAGACATTTATTTATTTGGGTAGTATTTTATTGTTTGCTCCTGGCCTCAAGCCAAATCACTTTAAAATCTGGCGCAAGCCAGCTTGGCGGCTTTACAATTAAAGGCCTGGCTGATATTTTCCCACTGCTTTTGCGCATTATTGCAAATCCCATGATATTATTAGGAACTCTGCTTATGGCTTCGTCATTTTTACTCTGGGTTTATATTCTGTCCTGGCTTAAGTTGGGATTAGTTTTTCCTTTAACTGCCATGACTTATATATTTGTGGCTTTGTTGTCTTATTTCTTTCTGGCGGAAAAACTTTCGCTAATTAACTATTTTGGCATAGTTCTGGTAGCTGCAGGCATCTTTTTCTTGCTGTATAAATAGTAAAAAGTCAATCTTATTCTCTACTTTCTAATATAGCCCAAAGGTGAATCTCACCCCAACCACAGCAAAAATTTCGCACAGGAGAAAGTTCGTGGGAGAGAAAAAGCTGCTGGATAAATAAAAAATGAAATTCTTGTCAAATGCTTCCGATAAATAATCAGAATATTGCTCTTTCCCTACTTAAGATATATATATTCAGGAGGATAAAACGCAAAGGAATGGCAATTTTAGGAACAACAAGCGTCAGGGATAGTGCTAAAGCTCTGCGAAGAGCAGGTGTAAAGGCTTTGGTAACTTACAGAAGGGAACATACTCCTGGGTCGATGTTCGGTATGCATAACAGCGTTCAAGGGACTGTGACAAAATTTGGCTCAAATAGAGACAGACTAGAATTTCGAGCCGTTAGGTTTGGGAACATACCAGAGTTGGATAGAAGTTGCTTAACTCGATTTACCAAAGCAATATTCAAGGGAATTAAGGGGAAAGATTTGGTTAGAACTTTCTTAGCTTCTGCCACAGACGCCCTTACACCAGATGATTTATACCAGATGTTAGCAAAACCCACTGGAGATTTCTTAGAATCGTTATTCCAATACCATATGCAGCCTTCAGATTTATTCTCATTAGGAAGCGTATCTCACGAGTCAAGACTTAGTATTAATTTTCGGGCTCAGCCAGGAGAAATTACTTGGGCTCCAAAAAGCCAGGAAGAAATAGAGAAAGAACAGGCAGAAAGGACAGCGTGGTTAAGCTCGATTGGAGACGAAACAAATTTTCATGTCCTATATTTATTGCTTGGACATGATCTAAGCCTGAGGAAGGCTTTACCAAATAGGCCGAGTAATAATCAAACTTTAGCACAAAAACCATGTAACATCTTGTATTGGCAAAACGAAGTAATTACAGCTCTTAATGTTGACAAGCTTGCAAAATTTCTTAGCAGAATTAGCAGAAAATATAAACCAATGGATGAGTCAAGAGCATTATTGTTAAGAGAAGGAAATAAAGGATTGTCCTTTGAACAATTACAAACTAATTCTGATGAATTTCAATCAATTATGAGAATTTGTAGAGGGTTAGCAAATAGTTGGGAGCCACACGCAACATAGATAAACGAAAAGTTTGCGATAATTTTCCTCGCCCCGCATCCCGAGCGAATCCGAGCTTGTCGAGGATGAGTCGAGCCATAGCCCCAAGGGGAATCGAACCCCTGCCTTGGCCTTGAGAGGGCCACGTCCTAACCGCTAGACGATGGGGCCACACGCGAATCATAGATTATATCACAATTTTCTGCTATAATATAAGCACGATGTGGACCAAAGAGACCCTCAAAGAGTTAATCTCAGATAAGTTAAAAGACAATCTCTTCATAGTTGCATCAAACCGCGAGCCGTACATCCATAAGTTTAAAGCAGACAAAATTACCTGCTTTCGGCCGGCTTCAGGCGTTGTCACCGCCCTTGATCCAATCTTACAAACCTGCAACGGCATCTGGGTAGCGCACGGCAGCGGAGATGCTGACCGTAAAGTTGTTGACTTTAAAAACCGCGTCAGAGTGCCCTGCAACGACCCTAACCCGAAATACACCCTAAGAAGAATCTGGATAAATAAGGCCGAAGAGATCGGCTACTATTATGGCTTTTCAAATGAAGCGCTCTGGCCCCTCTGCCATATCGTCTATGCTAAACCAAAATTCCGGGAATCAGACTGGAACCATTACAAGCAAATCAACCAGCGTTTCGCAGATGCTATCTTGGAAGAAGCGGACGGCAAAGACGCTTTTATCTTTTTACAGGATTATCATTTAACCCTTGTGCCCAAAATGATCAAACAGGTTAACCCCAAGGCAAAGATCGCGCTTTTCTGGCACATTCCCTGGCCTAACCCCGAAGTTTTCCGGATCTGTCCCTGGAAAAAAGAAATAATTGAGGGGCTGCTTGCGGCTGATCTGTTGGGTTTCCACATCCACTATCACGTTGATAACTTTCTTGAAACTGTAAATCATACTTTAGAAGCCAAGGTTGATAAAGCTGGTTCTTCAGTTGTATATCAAGGCATTGAAACATCCGTTCGGCCCTACCCGATCAGTATTGACTATGATTCGATTGAAAAAGAAGCCGCTTCAAAAGAAGTGCAAAATGACATAAAAAAAGTAAAAGAAGAACTGGGCATAACCAGTGAAATTGTCGGCATTGGCACAGACAGGATTGATTATACTAAAGGAATTACTGAAAAATTTAAAGCCATTGATCATTTTCTTGAAACCTACCCCGAATATCAGGGCAAATTTGTTTTTATCCAGATTGGCTCCCTCAGCCGCATTCATCTGGACACTTACAAAAAGTTAAACGATGAAATCAACGGCCTGGTTGAAAGAATAAACTGGAAATATTCTTCGGATAACTGGTCTCCTATCATTTTTATCAGAAAATATTTCACGCCCACCCAGCTCTTAGCCATATATCGCATGGCTGACATTTGCCTGATTTCTTCCCTGCATGACGGCATGAATCTGGTGGCCAAGGAATTTGTCGCGGCTGCCTCTGAAAAAAAAGGCATGCTGGTCTTGTCCCAGTTTACAGGCGCGGCTCGAGAACTAACAGAAGCGATCACTTTTAACCCTTTCAAGCCGGAAGACTGCGCCTCAGCCATTAAAAGCGCGCTGTCTTTGCCTGCCAAAGAAAGAAAAGAAAAAATGCAGAAAATGAAGGCTGTTATCAAAGAAAACAATATTTACCGCTGGTCAACTAAGATTATCAACGCCCTGCTCAGGCTTTCATAATGAAATATTTAATATTTTTGGATTATGACGGGACGTTGACCCCTATTGTAAAAAAACCTCATCTGGCCAAATTGACTGCCAAGCAAAAATCCTTCTTAAAAAAACTGGCCGCAAACCCTGAGGTAATACTTACCATTGTAAGCGGCAGAAAATTAGCTGAGGTTAAAAAATTAGTCGGTTTGCCCCACATTTTTTATGCCGGTAATCATGGCTTTGAAATCAAAGGCCCTGCCCTAAGCAAAGTCCATCCCAAGGCTCTTGCCAGCAAGCCGACACTTAAAAAAATCAAAAAAGCGCTTGCAGCTGCAGCAAAAAAAATAAAAGGTGCGCTGGTTGAAGATAAAACATACACCCTAAGCCTGCACTACCGACTGGTTAAAGCAAAAGACTTAAAAAAATTAGAAAAAACTTTTGAAGAAATAATTGCTTCCTTTCTGAAAGGCAAAAATATCCGTGTAACACACGGCAAAAAAGTTTTTGAAGTCAGGCCAAACATTGACTGGAACAAAGGCCTGGCAGTGCGCTGGCTAATCAGCAAATTAGTTAAAGGTAAAAAGCATATCCCCATATACATTGGTGATGATACAACTGACGAAGACGCCTTCAAACTATTAAGGAAAAAAGGCGTAACTATCAGGGTCGGTAAATTTAAAGAAACCTCGGCCAAAAACTTTTTAAAAGATGTAAATGATGTCTACAAGTTCCTCAAAATTCTGGCACTAGAATTTTAAGGGAGTTATGATAGAATTGCTTTGATGGAAGAATTTGTTACTAGATTTATCCAGATTTGGACGGACTTTCGTTATTTGATTGCCATTGGCGCTTATGTCATTTGGCTGTGTTTTGCCTGGGTAATTATCCGGACATTTGACCATATTATCAGGCGCCTCGTCCGCAAAACACCGAACAAAATCGACGATATTATCCTGGCTGAAGCACATTTCCCCTTCTGGTTAATTTCTATTATTGTTGGCTTTTATGTAGTTTCAATAACCGTAGGCATGCCAAAAGCCGTACAGCCGTTTGTTAGCCGCTTTACAGAATTATCTGTCGTCTTTCTGGTTATCTATTTCTTTATCAGGATCATCATTAATATTATCCGTTTAGCCGGCGAAGTAAACCAAGGGCTGCGCAGTCTTGTGCCGACTTTTTCCAGGATCGCTAATATCTTTATCTTTGGCGCTGCCACTATGATGGTGATGGATATCTTTGGCATCTCAGTCACCCCGATTCTCGCTTCTTTAGGTATCGCTGGTATCGCCATAGGTTTAGCCATGCAGGATACACTGAGTAATTTTTTTGCCGGTATCTACATACTAATCAACCAACCAGTCAGGAACGGCGATTATATTGAATTAGAAAACGGCTTAAAAGGCTATATTTTTCATGTTGGCTGGAGGGAAACCAGGATAAAAACCCTGCTTAACAACTATGTTGTGGTACCCAACTCAAAACTCTCGCAATCAATCATAACCAATTACAACCTGCCCCAATCTGAAATGTCCTGTTTAGTAAAAGTGGGAGTAAGTTATGACAGTGACCTCGAAGAAGTAGAAAAAGTAACCCTGCAGGTTGCCAAAGAAGTGATGAAAAAAGTTGAAGGCGGAGTTACCAGCGTCCTTCCACTTATGCGCTATCACACTTTCAATGACTTTAGTATTGATTTTACAGTTGTATTGACTGTTTCAAAATTTGTTGATAAATACACCATTATCAGTGAATTTATAAAAGCGCTCCACAAAAGATATAACAAAGAAGGTATTGTTATCCCATTCCCAATTAGAACAATCCAAATGGAAAAGAAATGACAACAAGAGCAAAAAAACCATTCCGCTTTTACACAACTTCGTCCCTGGTTGAGATAACCGGGCAAAAAGCCTACCACTTAAAAGATTTTATAAAACTTCTTAAAACAATAGATAGCTCATGTATCTTTTATCATATTCACCATTCTTTCAGGGAATACACTTTTGCTCCAGGACAATATTCCAATGATTTTGCCCGCTGGGTTGAAGAAGACTTAGAAGAAGCCCGCTTGGCCGAACGCCTGGCGTCAATTGATGTTTCAGAATTCACCGATTTAGAAACCCTGCGCGCCAAGTTAGTTGAGTTTGTTGAAGACCATTTAATGAGCGCAGTAGAAATCCGTAAAGCCGCCCCTGGCCGGGAATTTTATTTTTTGCGCGGAACAAGCATTATTACCCCGACCCGCTACGAGGTTAATACCCTGGATGAATTCACCTCCGCCCTGGAAAAGGTAGGCATGAGATCACTTTATTTCCATTTTTTTGACGCCCGCTTAAGACTGGGCAGAAAAACCAATGATTTTTCAAACTGGATCAGACAAGAACTGGGAGAGCCGGAAATTGCCGTTAAAATAAATAAGCTGGACCCGTATTTTATAACCATGGACCAGTTAAAACAAGAAATCATTGCGCTTTGCCAAAAGAAAGATATAAAAATGAAGGCTAAAGGCTTGCTGGGTTTTATTAAAAATATTGCGGGGAATAAATAATGGCGGAAGTAAAGCTTAAAGATTACGCGCAGATTACCCGCCCTCAAAACTTTGAGGAAATCATGCTGTTGGCCGACAGGCTGCAGGGCAAAACAGTTAAAATGGTCAATTCAACCAAAGACGGCGGTGGCGTAGCTGAAATGCTTCACCGGGTTGTACCCCTGTTCAACGAACTTGGCCTTAACATGAAATGGGAAACTATTGAAGGCAACGCAGAGTTTTTTGATGCTACCAAAGCCTTTCATAATGCCTTACACGGCAAAGAAGTAGAAATTACTAAAGAAATGTTTAAGGTCCATAATGAAGTTAATGATTTAAACGCGAAAAAGATGACTTTTAATGAAGATATAGTCGTCATCCATGACCCACAACCAGTTGGGCTTATTCAGATGAAAGATAAGTCCCCGGCAAAATGGGTTTGGCGCTGCCATATTGACACTGCCACCCCCCACCCTCAGGTATGGAAACATCTGGAGCAATATATCACAAAATATGACGCTTCAATTTTTTCTGCGCCAAGTTTTGCCAAGCAGCTGCCAATTCCGCAAGTAATGATCTACCCTGCCATTGATCCCTTTGCAGAAAAAAACAGGATCTTAACCAAAGCAGAAATTGATTCTGTGCGCCAAAAATTTGACCTGCCTAATGACAAACCAATTATCACCCAGGTTTCTCGCTTTGATTATCTTAAAGATCCAATTGGTGTGTTTGAAACCTACAAATTAGTTAAAAAGCATCATGATTGTGTTTTTGTTTACGCTGGCGGCGCAGCCAGCGACGATCCAGAAGGCACCGCAGTATTAAATGAGCTTCAGGAGCGTGCTGCTGGTGATAAAGATTTTAGAATCTTGTTGCTCCCGCCATTTTCTGATTTTGATATTAATGGCTTGCAGCGAGCCTCAACTATTGTCATGCAAAAATCACTAAAAGAAGGTTTTGGTTTAACAGTAACTGAAGCATTGTGGAAGAAAAAACCAGTTATTGCCGGCGCAGTTGGGGGAATCCCGCTTCAAGTAATTAACAATTTTACCGGCATGCTTGTCCACTCTGTTGAAGGCGCTGCTTATAAAATAAGATATTTATTAAATAACCCAGAGGTTGGCGAAAGAATGGGTGAATATGGGCACGAACACGTGCGCGAAAAATTCCTGCTTACCCGCAACATGCGCAACTACCTGCTTCTTTTCCTCTCGCTGCAGCATCCTGGGGAAAGTGTCATAGAAATTTAGTGGGAAATCGGGCCCGAAGGGATTTGAACCCTCGATCTCCTGCGTGACAGGCAGGCGTGTTAAACCAGGCTACACCACGGGCCCCGAAGGCAATAATTATAACATAATTTATAAAATTAGACAGGAAGTTTTTCTGATGATATAATCTCATAAGTTTGGAGGGATGGCCGAGTGGTTGATGGCACCTGTCTTGAAAACAGGCATACCCTTACGGGTATCGGGGGTTCAAATCCTCCTCCCTCCGCTCAAGCCATAGCTCGGAGGAGTACCCAAGTGGTCCAAGGGGACGGTTTGCTAAACCGTTAGTGCGCGCAAGCGCAGCGAGAGTTCGAATCTCTCCTCCTCCGTTTTCTATCCCGGCGGCCATTTGAGCAGCCGCCCGCCTAAAAGATGGAAATGAAGATGGGGTACGGCCTGGCCGGCGTTTTTCCCGTGATTAACAACAACGCGGTAACCTGTTTTATCTATCCCCTTTTCAATTGCTACTTTTTTCATTACTGCAAAAAGGTCTTTAACTGTTTCCATATCAGCTAACTCAGCAATGCCCTGAACATGGGCCTTAGGAATAACTAAAATATGCACTGGTGATTGCGGAGATATGTCGTTAAAAGCCAAAACTTTATCGTCTTCATAGACAATATCCGAAGGAATTTGTTTGTTAATTATTTTACAGAATATACAATCCATATTATTGCTCACCCTTGATCAATTCCTTGATTTTTTCTTTAACAAACGGCGTCTTAGCCAGAATCTCAGCAGCCTCGGCCCTGGTCAAGGACTTATCCAGGCCAAAATCACCACTGCTTATATATTCATAAAAACCAGCCTCTTTACCCGCAGCAACAGCAGAAGAAGCCCAGTGCTTTGTGTCAACATCAGGATAAACTGATTGGGACATTTTCGGCTTCATATATAAACCAGCGTACCTGGCAAAAATCAGGGCAGCTTCTGCCCGGCTGACTATCTGGTTTGGCCTGAAGGTCTCATCGGGATAGCCGTTCATGTATTGCCGATCTACCGCAATAGCAACATAAGGAGCAAACCAATCCCTGGGACGGACATCACTAAATTCAATCTCAGCAACGGGATTAATTTTAAAATTCTTTGCCTTAACTAAAAGAACAGCCAGCTCAGACCTGGTTAGTTCCTTATCCGGCCTAAATGTCTGGTCAGGATACCCGCCCATGATGCCAAGCGAAGCTAGATATTCAATTGGTTTTTTTGCCCAGTAATCATCAGCCAAATCTTTATATGTTTTCAGGTTTGGCTTTGTCACAACTTCCGGCACAGGAATAGTATTGGCTGCCTCTTTTTCTATCTTTTCCCTGCTTTTTTTCTTGGGCTCATCAATTCCCCTATAACCAAAAGAGAAAAAATGGGTAATATTATCTGATAATTCGCCCATCTGCATATAAGCGTAATCAAACGTAAAGCCAAAAAACCGAAGACCAACGCCGCCTGTTAAATTATTATCAATCGCAACTTCAGTATTATTAGCCCCTGCCTTGGGTTTTTGGTTCATGCCTACGCGAAAGGCTAAAATATCAGACGGCCAATACTCTAAGCCAAGATGCCAGAGCGCCGGCTGGTTTGATTCTTTAGCTGTTTGATAATCGGCTAATAAATCAAGTTTCTGGGAATCATTTTTAATTAAACTATCCTGACCCAGCAGGCCAAATTCTCCGCCCATCTGCATTGACATGGGAATTGACTCAACCTCTGTCTGGTTTTCCCATTCAAACCTACCGCCCAAAGTCTGCGGTAAAAAGTTATTAAACGTATAACCTAGTTTTGCCCAGGGATTAAGCTGCCACATCAAACCCAGGTCAGCATCCATGCCAGATCCCACAGCATTCTGCATGGCTGTGCCGCCGCCGGAAAACCCCTGCGAAAAAAACTTCATATTAAGACCCAGGGATAAGCCTTCGGCCTTGCCCTGCAAAATACTGCTTAATTTGGTACTATATGATAAATAAACTACGTTTGAGTTGTAATCTGTGATGCCTGTCTGAACTACAGCGGCAGTTGAACCAGAGCCTGTAATAGTTGTAATAGGAATCGCGCCAATAGAAGCATTAACATAACCAATCCCGATTTTGCCAATGGGAGAATAATCTGAAAACCCGACTAACACATAGTTAATATCGCTCAGCAGTGTCCCGCTCATACTGGTAATGTTCATATTTTTATTCCAGGCCATACCAGCAGGATTAGTAAAAATAGAAGTAGCGTCATCCACCCCGCCAGCGTAAGCCTTGCCCAAACTTAACGGCCTGGCACCCATACCTATGTCACCAATATCCACGACTGCATTCGCAGAATGTCCAAATCCCAAGCACCAAATTACAAATAATATCAAAATTACAATACCAAATGAGGCAAACCTGTGTTGGTCATTGGTGCTTTGAATTTGTAATTTGTTTGTAATTTGTGATTTGTTATTTGTCATTTAATAAATAATTATCTATCTTTACGAATTCAAAGTCAACACGACTTATGCTAGAATGAAGTCATGCTTTCCAAGATCAGAAATTTCTCAATAATTGCCCATATTGACCACGGCAAGTCAACCCTGGCTGACCGGCTGCTGGAGTATACCCACACAGTAGAAAAAAGGGATATGCGCGCGCAAATCCTTGACACCATGGACCTGGAACGCGAACGCGGCATTACTATAAAAGCCCAGGCTATCCGCATGCAATACAAGGACCATATACTAAACTTGATTGACACACCGGGACACGTTGATTTTAGCTATGAGGTTTCAAGATCTTTGGCTGCCTGCGAAGGTGCCCTGCTCTTAATTGATGCCACCCAGGGGATTGAAGCCCAAACACTGGCTAACGCACACCTGGCAAAACAGCATGATTTAGTTATTATTCCAGTTATTAATAAAATTGACTTGCCGGCTGCGGAACCAGAGCGCATTGCGGAAGAAATGTTCAATGTATTTGGCATTGAAGAAAAAGATATTGTTTTGGCTTCTGCCAAAGAAGGTACTGGCGTTGAAGAATTGCTCGAAGCTATTATTAAAAGAATTCCCCCGCCCCAAGGAAATAAAGATGAACCTCTTCAAGCATTAATCTTTGACTCCCATTACGACGCATTTCGCGGTGTTATCGCTTATTTAAGAATTGTAAATGGTGAACTAAATAAAGGTTCTCAGGTTCATTTTATGGGCAGTAAAGGCACATTTGAAGCGCTTGAAATCGGCACGCTAAAACTGGGATTCAACCCCAGGGATAAATTAAGCGTGGGGGAAGTTGGCTATTTGATTTCCGGTATTAGAGATGTAAAAGACTGCCGGGTTGGCGATACGGTTACAGATGAGAGTAAACCCTCTGCAAAACCTTTGCCAGGGTATAAACCGATCAAACCCATGGTTTTCTGCGGCTTCTATCCCCTGGCTGGCGAAGATTACGAAAATTTGAAAGATGCTGTGGGTAAATTACAATTAAACGACGCGGCTTTGTTCTTTGAACCTGAAACATCAGCTGCCTTGGGCTTTGGCCTGCGCTGCGGATTTTTGGGCCTGCTGCACCTGGAAATTATCCAGGAAAGATTAGAGCGGGAATTTGACTTAAATATTATTGCCACAGCACCTAACGTTGTCTACAAGGTTAACCTGAAGAATAAAAAATTCGTTATGGTCGATAACCCGACAAAAATGCCGCCGCCGGCTGAGATTGAATCAATTGAAGAGCCATATTTGAAACTAACCATCTTCACGCCGTCTGATTACGTTGGTTCAGTCATGTCAATTACTACGGAAAAACGCGGGGAATATGTCCACATGGAATATCTGGACCCAAAAAGAGTAATGCTGACATTTGAAATCCCCTTATCTGAGGTTATTTCTGAATACCATGACCAGCTCAAATCATCCACCAGCGGCTATGCCTCCATGGACTATGAAATCATCGGCTATCGTGAGTCAGACCTGGTTAAAATGGAAATACTGCTGAACCAGGAACCCGTTGATGCCCTGTCAACTATTGTTCACCGCGACTATGCGCAAACCAGGGGCAGGCGCTTAGCAGAAAAATTAAAAGAAGTTATCCCCCGCCATCAATTTGCTATCCCAATTCAAGCCTCAATTGGTGCCAAGGTAATTGCCAGAGAAAACATTCCAGCTATCAAGAAAAATGTCTTGGCCAAATGTTACGGCGGCGATATTACGCGCAAACGAAAACTTATTGAAAAACAAAAAGCCGGCAAAAAGAGGATGAAGCGCGTTGGCCGTGTTGACGTGCCCCAGGAAGCTTTCTTGGCTGTTTTACGGCTCGGAAAATGACCGCCCTGTACATCCACATTCCGTTTTGCAAAAAAAAATGTAATTACTGCGACTTTGTTTCGTATGCTGGCAAGGAAGATTTGATTGATGATTATGTTGAGGCTTTAATCCGCGAATTAGATATCCAGCTTTCTGTTTTCCGCTTTCCGCTTTCAACTATCTATTTTGGCGGCGGAACCCCCACCCTTTTAGAACCAAAACATTTCAATAAAATAATAAACTCCTTAATTCGTCACTTGTCCCGAGAGAAATCGAGGGATTCGTCATTCGTAATTCGTAAT
>JAHIUL010000018.1 GCA_018817195.1 Candidatus Margulisiibacteriota bacterium | reverse complement strand
TGGGGCAGAGCGCTAAAGGGTTGTCAGTTTTGTTGGAATATGTTTCTGCCAACCCAACCGGGCCTCTTCATGTTGGCCATGGCCGCTGGGCAGTAATTGGCGACGTGATTGCCAGAATGCTTAAAGCTGTCGGCGCTAAGGTTGAAACGGAGTTTTATGTTAATAACGTGGGCAAGCAAGTTAAGCTTCTTTTTGAGTCAGTTAAAGCTGTCCAAGCGGGCAAACCTGTGCCCGAGGGCGGTTATGGCGGCGATTACATAAAAGATGTTGCCCAGGGCAAATTTAAAAATGTTGACCAGTTGATTGATTTGTTTATTAAGAAGCAAAAGCAGACCCTTGATTCGCTTGATGTCAAATTTGACAACTGGTTTTATGAAAATAAGCTTCACGATAATAAATTAATTCCCAAAGCAATTGACAGGCTTAAAAAATTAAACAGGACTTTTGAGGAAAAAGGTGCGCTCTGGTTTAAGTCCGAAGAAATGGGCGATGATAAAAATCGGGTGTTAATCAGGGAAGACGGCCAGCCAACTTATTTTGCCGCTGATATTGCCTATCATTTTGAAAAATATAATCGCGGTTTTGATAAATTAATTAATATTTGGGGGACAGATCACCATGGCTATGTTAACCGTTTAAAAGCAGCCATGACTGCGCTTGACTTGCCGCCGGAAAAGCTGGAAATAATTATTGGCCAGCTGGTTACTTTATACCGCGGCAATGAGCCAATCCGCATGTCAAAGCGTACCGGCGAGATGGTTACTTTGCGGGAAGTGATTGATGAGATAGGCAAAGACGCGACCCGCTTTTTCTTTGCTGCGACCGACGTTAATTCGCACCTTGATTTTGATCTGGAACTGGCCAAGAAAAAATCCCACGAAAATCCGGTTTTTTATGTCCAGTACGCTCATGCGAGGATATGCAGCATATTGAAAAAATCTCAGTTCCCTCACCCCCCATCCCCCTCTCCCACAGGGAGAGGGGGAGAAGAGGGGGTGAGGGCGGATCTTTCGTCATTGACCGAACCATCGGAAAGAGATTTAATCTTCAAACTAATGACCTGGCCGGATGTGGTGGCAGAGGCGGCACGCTTGCGGCACCCGCACAGGATTACTGAATACGGCAAAGAGCTAGGCGCGGTTTTTCATTCGTTTTATGAGAAGTGCCGGGTACTAGGAAATCCCGCTCGTTTAGTTTTAGTTGATGCCTCTCGAATTACCTTGCGCAATGTGTTACAATTGCTCGGCATAAGCGCTCCAGAATCTATGTAGGAAGGATGAATCAGTTTATGAAGTACGCGTATTTTAAAGGTAAGATCGTACCTTTTGAACAAGCAACCATCAGCATTATGACCCATGCTTTTAATTACGGCACTGGCTGTTTTGAGGGCATCCGCGGTTACTGGAATGAAGACCAGCAGCAGATGTATATTTTAAAATTAAAAGAGCATTATCAGCGTTTGCTCAAGTCCTGCCGTGATCTTCATATTAAGCTTGATTTGACAATGGCTGATTTAATCAAGGTAACAGTTGAGTTGGTAAAAAAGAACGGCTACAAGCAGGATGTATATATCAGGCCGCTGGCTTATAAGTCAGAGGAAAAAATCGGGCTTGGTTTGATAGGCGTAGAGGATGACTTTGCAATTTTTCTGGCGCCGTTTGGAAATTACTTGGATGTGTCTGCCGGCATCAAAGTGTGTATTTCTAAATACCGACGGATAAGTGAATATTCGATGCCTCCTGGAGCAAAGTTGACCGGCACTTATTTTAATTCTTCTTTGGCCAAGGCAGAGGCGTTAAAGCGCGGTTTTGTGGAAGCCATCACTTTATCTCACAAAGGCAATGTGGCCGAGGGCAGCGGGGAAAATCTTTTTATGGTGAAGAAGGGCCAATTAATTACGCCAAAATTAAGCGATGATATTTTGCCTGGCATAACCAGAAAAGCAATTATGGAGCTAGCTAATAAAGAATTGAAGATAAAAACGACTGAAAAATCATTCAAACCAGCTGCTCTTTATAAGGCAGATGAGCTTTTCTTCTGCGGCACAGGCGCGCAAATTTCCCCAATTGTGCAGGTGGAAAAGAAAAAAATTGGTGGCGGGAGGGTGGGTCCCATCACCCAAAAACTGCAGGATATTTATTTTGGCGCGGTGCGCGGGGAAAATAAAAAATATCGCGGCTGGCTTACCCCAATAAATTTCTGATTGATTTATTCCCCAGATAAAGTTAAAATTGTGACTAAATAATGTAATTTAATTTGAATCTATTATATATAGGAGGGTTCTTATGTTATCTTTTGTAAGGTTTCTTAAGCAATCAGCGATGGTGAAGGAAACAGTTAAATTTAAAAGGACAAGGCGGCAAAAAATTGCCGCCCTTTTTATTTTTATAGGCGTGGTGTGCCTTGTCGCAGGTGTGGCAGCCGCTATTCCGCAAGAAATGAGTTATCAAGGCAAATTGACTGATTCCGGCGGCAGCCCTGTTACTGGGACATATTCAATTGTTTTCACTATTTATGATGCGGAGTCCGGCGGCTCTTCCCAGTGGACAGAAACAAAATCTGTTAGTGTTGAAACTGGGCTTTTCAATGTTATGCTGGGTTCAACAAGTCCCATTTCATCTGAAGTTTTTGCCACTGGTGAAGTTTGGCTAGGTGTTAAAGTTGGCGCGGACTCTGAAATGAGCCCCCGCAAAAAGCTGGTTACATCAGCTTATGCTTTTAACGCAGATACCCTTGATGGTCATGATTGGACCGAAATCCCGCCTGATGGTT